>JBNKTK010000005.1:22858-63322 GCA_050298035.1 Mangrovibacterium sp.
TAATCATTACTACTATAAATCTCTTCATACAGGTTATTAATTTCCAGAAACTTATCAAACTCAATTGCGCCAATAATGGCAGTTGATGGTATGCGGATATTGATGTTGGGAATTATCTTCTTGAAATCGATATTTTCAATAAAGTTACACATGAAGGAGATGCCCCGCCCTTTACCGCCTAACGACCCCTTCCCCATCCGAACGATGTAGCGCTCACTTCCCAGCAAAGTCTGGTCGAAATTAATGATGAGCCCCCGCAACTTCTTCAGGCGGACACGCTCGAAAACATCCAGGCAAAACTGACGCAGCTCTTCGGTATTCCGAAAATCCTCCAAACGATAAGGCAGCAACTGTTCAGCAATATTGATCTCGCCCCGCGCCATCAACCAGGTTGAAAACGAATTTCGTCGTCCATGATATGCCAGGGCCTCATCCGGAACAACCTTGAACATTTCCTGGAATTCCTGCATGTTATGGGCTACCATGATCGGATTTCCTTTGCTATCCTTAAAAACAAAATTTCCGAACCCGAGGCGTTTGAATATAAAATTATGGATATCCATCGAAAGGCTTTCCGAGTTTTTATTGATGAACTCTGCTCCTATTTCGTGGGCACGGGCTGCATTCTTAATGTCATGGCTCTGCAACAGGATTGGTATCGGGAAACGCATGACCTGCTTCACATATTTGAGAAGTTCTATTCCGGAGTCATCGTCTTCCACTTCATTACGAAAGAAACGGACATCCGAGATCACAGTCAGCATGTAGTCCCTGTATTTATTCAACATTTCGATAGCCTCCTCATAGGTGCTAACCAAAATCACTTTAGGCCTGGCCCTCATTTTCAGGATCATGTGCAACTCATCAGCCGATTCGTCCTGAACCACATTTTGGGTTTGGGTCATGATGTTTGTGTAAAGCATCGGGAGGTACCTCGAATAGTACTGAATGGAGTCTTCAACAAGCAAAATAACCCGCACGTTCCCGGAGCGGGTATCTACCTCAATATTATTTTTATCCTCGATGTATTTTACCATGGCCAGGAACACATTGGGGTTACCGTTCCACACAAAAACCCGGTCAATCGATGTAAACCGGTGAGCTGTCTGTTGAAAATAACGCAGGTCGCCATTGTTATTTACCAGCAACAGGATCGGGATATTCGCATTCCGGGCATGGATAACATCCGCAATTTTCACAGGGATCTCCTTGTTCACTCCTGCCATGATAATGACCAGGTCAAAATCGCGAAGCTTCAACATATCCAAAGCTTCAACTTCGGAATTCACACTGGTAAAACGCGGGTATGTATATAAGTTTAGTTGAAGGAATTCACCGAAAATCTTGTCCGTAAATTGTCCTTCACGTACAATGGAATAACTGTCATACAAAGTAGCTACAAGCAACACTTCTTTGACCTTGGTTGGCATCAATTCCTCAAAAATATCACGATCGCTCTTTTTGTGTTTGTAAATTGATGGCAATGTAATTTTATCCAGTGTATCCATAATAATCCCGTTTCAGAATGAAGAACTTACCTGCAACTACTCGTCACCACTTCCCAACCGGCAAACTATTCACGAGCATGTGCAAAAAGACACCTGAATTTAGGAAAAAACTATTAGCCGGAAACAAAAAAAGGAAGCAAAAGCCTCCTTTTATGAAACATATCAATTAGGTCGTCTATTCCGCTAGCGGACATCTTTTTTGGAAGAACGGTACAGGTTCGCTGCTATTCGGCTCATTTACCTCCCAGGTATTGCCCGAACGCAGTAATTCATCCACTTTGGAAACCTTACGTTTTTCCTGTACTTCTGCAATTTGTTTGGTCACTTCCTGATCGTACACCGGAGCATCGACACTACGAATAATACCCATTGCAACCGGGAAATCAGGTAATTTCATATTAATAAGGGCCATGTGCAGGGTCGGGTCTTCATCTTTGGCATCATGAACAAGGATATCGTCGATGGTATATCCATCCTGTCCGATTGTTACCACTTTCAGTTTGCCTTTTTCGAATACCAGTCCTTTATCATTTTCCTGTCCGAAAATCATTGGTTTGCCATCTTCAAGGAAAAGCTGACGTTCTGCACGGAATTTCGGATCAGCAATCTGTTCGTGAATACCATCGTTGAAGATCACACAGTTTTGCAGCACTTCAACAACGGAGGTTCCCTGGTGCTTTGTCGCAAGTTTCATCACTTCCTGTGTGTGTTTCACATTGCTGTCCACCGCACGGGCAAAGAAAGTACCACGTGCGCCCAAAACCAACTGCCCCGGTACAAACGGATCCTCAACAGTTCCGTAAGGTGACGTTTTAGTAATCACCCCGCGGTCTGATGTCGGGGAATACTGGCCTTTTGTTAAGCCATAAATCTTATTATTAAAAAGCACCAGGTTCAAGTCGATATTGCGGCGAACCAGGTGGATAAAATGGTTTCCACCAATTGCCAGGGAATCGCCATCGCCGGTAATTACCCAAACATTCAAATCGGGGTTGGCAGTTTTAACACCTGAGGCAATTGCCGTTGCACGCCCGTGAATGGTGTGAAAACCATAAGTACTCATATAATATGGGAAGCGAGACGAACATCCGATACCGGAAATGACAGCAAATTTCTCATGCGGAACATTCATTTCGGCCATAGCCCTCTGCACGGAATTCATAATCGCATAATCACCACATCCCGGGCACCAGCGCACTTCGTTTGCACTTTTAAAATCTTTCGCTGTATAATTGAATTCTGACATTTTCTTAATCCTCCAGTAATTTGTTAAAATTCTCCTCCAACTCAAGAACCGTGAAAGGAAGGCCTTTTACTTTATTAACCTGATGATATTCAAAACCGGGCATTCTATCGCGCAAATACGAAGCAAACTGCCCCATATTCAATTCGCAAACCACAATCTTTTTGAAATTACTGAAAACTTCTTTGGTATTTTTAGGAAGTGGTTTAATGAAGTTGAAGTGAGCCAGACTGACACGCTTACCTTTCTTGCGCATTTCGCGAACAGCCGATAAAGTGTGACCATAGGTACCGCCCCAGCTTACAACCAGCAAATCGCCGGTCTCATCACCACAAGTTTCCAGTTTTGGGATCATCTCAACAACACGTTCTACTTTTTCAGCTCTCAGCTCCGTGTTCTTTTGATGGTTATCCGGATCATGACTTACTGTTCCTTCAACATTCTTTTCCAATCCACCAATCCGGTGCTGGAACCCTGCTTTCCCGGGGATTGCCCATTCACGTGAAAGGGTTTCCGGATCACGGGCATAAGCTTTGAACCCATCTGCATTTTTTGCAAAACGGGGAGTGATACCAGGAAGCTCGCTCATGTTTGGCACACGCCAGGGTTCACTACCGTTCCCAAGGAAACCGTCAGTCAGCAAAACGACCGGCACCATACGTTCAAGAGCAATTTTTGCTGCAAGGAATGCATAATAAAAACAGTCGGATGGAGTGCTGGCTGCCAGAACAACAACCGGGCTTTCCCCATTACGTCCATATAAGGTTTGCAGAAGGTCTGATTGTTCAGTTTTGGTTGGCAACCCGGTAGAAGGGCCACCGCGCTGTACATTCACAACCACCAGCGGAAGTTCAGTCATAACAGACAAACCCAAAGCTTCTGATTTCAATGCAAACCCAGGCCCCGAGGTTGTTGTAATGGCCAGGTCTCCGGCAAAAGCGGCACCAATAGCAGTACAGATACCGGCAATTTCGTCCTCAGCCTGGAACGTCTTCACGCCCAAATCTTTTCTTTCTGAAAGAGCAGACAAGATATCGGTTGCCGGAGTAATCGGGTATGAACCCAAAAACAACTCCAAGCCCGCTTTTTCAGCGGCAGCAAGGAATCCCCAGGCCGTAGCCAGGTTCCCGTTTATATTGCGATATGTCCCTCGTTCAATCGCTGCAGGATGCACAATGTATTGCGGGGTCATATGCTGCATGTTCATGCCATAGTTGTACCCGTCATGCAAAACTTTCAGGTTTGTTTCTACAACCAACGGCTTCTTGGCAAATTTCTTTGTAAGGTAGTTCTCAATATAATCCAACGGACGCCCGAACATCCAGCAAACCAATCCCAAAGCAAACATATTTTTACTTCGCAGCACTGATTTATTATCCAGGCCATAATCCTTTAAGCTTTCTCGTGTCAGGCTCGTAATTGGAACAGGAATCTTGGTATAATCCATCAAGTCACATTCAACAAATGGATCATTCGTCTTAAAATTAGCTTTCTCAAGATTCTTTTCATTGAATGAATCAACATCAAAGATAATTGTTCCTCCGGGGTTCATAAACCGGGCATTAGCCTTTACCGCAGCGGGATTCATGGCAACCAATACGTGGGCATAATCACCCGGCGTATTTATTTGTTTTCTACCAAATTGTACCTGGAATCCGGATACACCGCCCACTGTTCCCTGTGGCGCCCTGATTTCTGACGGATAATCAGGAAAAGTAGAAATATCATTTCCAAAAAGTGCAGAAGCATCCGAGAACAAAGTCCCGGTCAGCTGCATCCCATCTCCCGAATCACCCGAAAACCGAATGGCTACTTCTTCAAGTTCAATTACTCTAGCGTCTTTCATGTGAGATATATATTTAATACTTCAAATTGCTCTTACAATTTTTCAAAAAAGCACAGCCAAAAATAACAATTTATAACTTTGGAACCATTTTGAATAAGTGTCCTCCGTTAGCAAACCAAACAAAAATAACCATTTATTGACATGGTTTTCATGACTGAACAGATTATTTGAAGGTATTCTTATCTTTGCAAATAATTTAAAATGAGTACAGATAATGGCACTAATAAAACCACTTAGAGGAAATACACCCGTAATCGGCAAAAACTGTTTTTTAGCTGAAAATGCGACCATCATTGGCGATGTCGAAATTGGGGACAATAGCAGCGTATGGTACAGCGCAGTTATCCGGGGCGATGTTCATTATATAAAAATAGGCCAAAACACAAACATTCAGGACTGTGCGGTTATTCATGCAACCTACCAGAAATCACCAACCCATATTGGCAACAATGTCATTATTGCGCACGGAGCAATTATCCACGGATGCACGATCCACGATCACGTGATGATCGGCATGAATGCAGTTGTACTGGATGATGCTGTTGTGGAAAGCAACACGATTATAGCAGCCGGGTCAGTTGTGACAAAAGGCACCAAAGTTGAAGGTGGCAGTGTGTATGCAGGAATCCCGGCCAAAAAGATAAAAACGCTGAGCCCTGACCTACTTGAGGGCGAGCTTCACCGGATTGCCAATGCATACAGCACCTATGCCAGTTGGTATACCGAATAAACAACTCAAAATAATCTGTAAAAAACCGCAAATAATTTCGAACTAACTTTATTAATTATAATAAAATGAAACCAACTCTTTTAATTCTGGCCGCAGGCATGGGCAGTCGTTACGGAGGTTTAAAACAAGTTGAACCCGTTGGGCCAAATGGTGAAACAATTCTGGAGTATTCCATTTTTGATGCCATAAGGGCCGGCTTCGGAAAGGTTGTCTTCGTGATCAGGAAAAGCTTTGCCGAAGACTTCAAGGCCAGGTTTGAAAATAAACTCAAAGGCAAAATCGAGGTTGAATACGTGTACCAGGAACTGGATAAACTTCCCGCAGGCTACCAGCTTCCGGAAGGCCGGGAGAAACCATGGGGAACTGGCCATGCCATACTGATGGCAAAAGATGTGATCAATGAACCGTTTGCCGCCATCAATGCCGATGATTTTTACGGCGCTGAAGCGTTTAAAACCATCGCCAATTTCTTCAGCACCGAAGTATCGGAAAACAAATACGGCATGGTTGGTTACCTGATAAAGAATACATTATCAGAATTTGGGACAGTGTCGCGCGGAATCTGCAAAACCGACGAATCGATGAACCTTGATGAAATCACCGAACGTCATCACATCTGTCGCGAAAGTGGCTCGATTTGCTACCTGAACGAAAAAGATGAAAAAGTGCAAGTGGATGACAATACACCTGTATCAATGAATTTCTGGGGATTTCACCCTACCCTGTTTAGTCACCTGGAAAAACATTTCATTCAGTTTTTGGATGAAAAGATACAGTACCCAAAATCAGAATTTTATATTCCAAGTGTTGTTTTCTCATTAATCAGGGAAGGCAAAGTCAATACCAAAGTATTACAGGCCGACTCGCCTTGGTTTGGTGTAACTTATCCGGAAGACAAAGCTTTTGTAGTCGAGCAAATCAGCCTACTTACTAAAAGCGGACTTTACCCGGAAAAACTGTGGTAAAAATCAGAAATGAATTTTTTGAGCTTTGACAGCCTGCCCCATAAATTGTTTGGCGCGGGCTTCAAAAAGCTCAACCTGCTCGGTGGTAAAATATCGAATTGAACTTCCTTTTGAGCAGTTTTGTTCTATTTCAGGATGTCTGTTTAAATAATCAATCAGTTTCTCCGAAACAATTTTACCCTGCTCAATCACTTTGATATCCGGTTTTGGTAAAAACTTCCGGATACTTTCAACCAGTAACGGATAATGGGTACACCCCAGGATCAGACTGTCAATTTCCGGGTCTTGCATAAATAACTGATTGATGTTTTTCTCGATAAAATAGTCTGCCCCAACCGATCCGATTTCATCATTCTCAACAATGGGTACCCACATTGGGCATGCTTGCTGGGTGGTTTGTTTTACTTTTCCCTCCGACCATTTTTCCAGTTCAATCGGATAGGATTGTGATGCAACGGTACCGGAAGTTGCCAACACGCCGACGTGCCCATTACATGTCAGGTCGCCTGCCACCTCAACACTCGGGCGAATCACCCCCAACACCCTTCTATCTGGTGCAATTTGGGGCAAATCATTTTGCTGAATTGAACGCAAGGCTTTTGCAGAAGCGGTATTACAAGCCAAAACAACCAGGTGACAGCCCATGTCAAACAGCTTTTTCACTGCTTCCAAGGTGTATTCATAAACCACATCAAAAGACCGTGTTCCGTAAGGCGTACGGGCATTATCGCCCAGGTACACAAAATCGTATTGGGGCAAATAACTGACCAGTTCTTTCAACACGGTCAGGCCACCGTATCCCGAATCAAAAACACCTATTGGATGAAAATCTGCTGACATAAAAAGCTTTTCGGCAAAAATAAAAAAAGCCATCTGAAACAGATGGCTTTCCGGTATAATAATTCCGATCTTATTGAATTCCGAGTTTTGCTTTCACCAAAGGTAATAAGTCAATACTAGCGTTTGATTTGTAATGAACAGCATTAACATCAAATACATAGATAACACCTTGCTCTTTGGCAACTGTTTCAAGTGTTTGGTTTGCTTTATCAACAATCGGTTGCATCAGCTCACCTTGTTTTTGTTGCAATTTTTGCTGAGCACTTTGATTAAATGTTTGGATACGTTGTTGCAGATTTTGCAAATCTTCCTCTTTAGCCTGACGAACAATATCAGATAATGAATCGGCCTTTTGGGTATATTCTGCTAATTTTGTTTGAAATTCTTTCTGCATACTTGCCAATTGATCTTCCAGTCCTTTTGCTTGAGCCTCCAAAGTTTTTTGAGCCGCTGTTGTTTCAGGCATTACTGCTATTAAAGCCTGCATATCAATATGGGCAAACTTAAGAGTTTGCGCTTGTACCAGACCCGCTGAAACCAGCATGATCGCTATCAGACAAATTTTGAAAACACTTTTCATGATCTTTCTTGAATTTTAAATTTTGTTCACAAATATAGAATATTAATTCTTATAACCAAGCTTTTGCAAAACCTGGTCGCTCAAATCATATTTCGGGTTTGTATAAAGCATTGTCATGCCTCCTGACTTATCAAAAATGACAGCATAACTACCTTCGTTTGCCAAGTCCTGAACAGCATTGAATATGTCATCCTGAATTGGTTTTATCAATCCCTGACGTTTTTTGTAAAGGTCTCCTTCCGGCCCAAAATATTTCCGTTGCAAAGCCTTGTACTCTTTTTCTTTTGTAATGATTACATCCTCACGTTTCCGTTTCATATCATTGGATAAAAGTACCGATTCGGACTGAAAATCTTTATACATCTGTTCCAACTCGGCGTGCATGGTTTCCAGTTCTTTTTGGTACTGTTTCGATATCTGGTCCAATTGCTCCTGGGCTGCTGCATATGCCGGGATATTTTCAAGGATATACTCGGTATCGACAAATGCATATTTCTGTGCCATTGTCACTCCTGCAACAAATAAAAATGCGGCAATTAATATGATCCTTTTCATGTCTTCTATTTTTAAGTTTCTAACTGATCCGTATTAAAGCAAATTCCAAGCCAAACCCATAACTATCAGAACTGCTGTCCGATAACAAAGTGGAATTGACTTCCACCAACTGAGGTGTCCCCGTTGACTGCATCGAATCCATACCCCCAGTCGATTCCCATCAACCCAAACATTGGCAAGAAGATGCGAACACCAACACCTGCAGAACGTTTCAAATCAAAGGGGTTGTAATCCTGGAAATCCATCCAGGCATTCCCGGCCTCAGCAAAACCTAACAGATAGATTGTTGCAGATGGTTTCAAGGTTACCGGGTAACGCAATTCCATCGTCAGTTTATTGTACATATTTGACCCGGTTGTCGGGCTCAAACTATAATCTTTGTAACCACGCAATGCAACGATATCCGCACCATAAAAATTGTACCCAGACATACCGGATCCTCCTACACGGAAACGCTCAAAAGGCGAACGACGGTTCTTGTCGAAATAACCAAGGAAACCATATTCAAACTTGGTATGCAATACCAGGTTCGTATTTTTCGAGACAGGGGTAAACCAGTCACCTTTGAATTTCCATTTATGATATTCAATCCAGCTATAACGTTCTTTGCTCGACATATTCGGATCACTGTAATCTTTCCCATTCAACAACGAGAAAGGAGGGGTAAACTGCAATGCAAGGGAAAACTCTGATCCACGTCTTGAATACAATGGATTGTCAACAGAATTACGTCCAAATACCGTTTTAAAACTCAGGTTATTGAACTCACCATTTCCGCTGGCATCGTTTCCATCGTTCAGGAAGTAATAGTAACTGGCCATGTTTTGGAGTTTGTAGTGCTCCAACGAAAGTTCATGATAAACAGTAAAGTAGTCATCTGGCCATCTTAGGCGATAACCATACCCCAATGCCAAAGCAGTTGTAACCTGTACCTGATCCGATTCAGATGAGCCATTGTCATAATTGTAATAATTCCCCGGATCATAACTCCCATAATAAGGGTAGCTACCATAGCTATTATAGCCACCATAGCCCCCATAACCACCGTATCCGCCATATCCGTAACCGGAGCCATAAGGGCTATAGTAATTATTGTAATAGTTGTTTGCTGAATAGTTTACTTTTGAACTGGAGAACGAGACTGAAAATGAGTTTGGCTTTTTTCCGCCCAACCATGGCTCCATAAACGAAACGCTGTAAGACTGGTAAAACTTACCACTTGTTTGGGCACGAATACTTAATGTTTGTCCATCGCCGGTAGGCAGCGGACGCCAGGCTTCTTTATTCAAAATATTGCGAACCGAGAAGTTTGAAAATTTCAAACCAACAGTTCCAACAAACATCTTGGCACCCCAACCTCCCGATAATTCAATCTGGTCGTTGGCCTTCTCCTGAAGTTCATATTTAATATCCACCGTACCGTCTTCGGGGTGAGGAATTGGAACCGGGTTAATTGCTTCCGGATCGAAGTGTCCCAACTGCGACAATTCACGTACCGAACGGATGATGTTTGTTTTACTGAACAGGTCACCAGGGAAAGTCCTCAGTTCACGACGGGCAACGTGCTCGTGTGTCTTTGTGTTCCCTTCAATGATTACCTTATTGATCGTGGCCTGATTTCCTTCGTAAATACGCATTTCAAAATCAATCGAATCCTTATGGACATTAGCCTCTACCGGATCAAGATTGAAGAACAGATACCCCTGGTCAAGGTAAAGGTTGCTTACTGCATCATCATCTGTTTGAAGACGTTTGTCTAACAATTTCTGGTCAAAAACATCACCTTTCTTTACACCGAGCATCGCATTCAGGTAATCAGACGGATAAACGGTATTTCCCATCCACTTTATGTCTCCGATGTAGTATTTATCACCTTCTTCCATGTAAATATCAATCCGTACACGGCCATCGGCAATTTGGGTAACCGTATCAGCAACAATAGTTGCATCGCGATATCCCTTTTCGTTGTATTTCTTGACAATGTTGTTTTTATCCTCGTCATATTTTTCTTCCAGGAACTTTTTCGTTTGGAAGAAGTTTTTCAGCTTCCGGGCATTTGTCTTCTTCATGGCCCGGTCAAGAAGTGACGGTTTCACATTTCCAACACCATGGTAAACAATCTCTTCAACTTTCACCTTTTCCTTCTTATCGACATTAATGTCCAGAATCACACTGTTAACCTGTGCAGTATCATCACGTTGTACAATGTTCACTTCCGTATTTAAGAAACCTTTTTCATGAAAGATATTCTTGATAATACGCTCTGCATTGTTCAACTGATTATCTGTAACCTGGCTGCCTTTCAGCAAAAGTACTTTCTCTGTAATATCATCTTTCTCAGACTTAGACACCCCGTAAAAATTAACGTCTGCCAACCGGGGTCGTTCCTGAAGATAAATAGTCAGCCAGATTTTATCGCCTTCTACCTTGTCTGCCTCAATTTTAACATCGGAGAACATTTGATGCCCCCACAACTTCTTAATCGCATCGGAGATTTCCTCACCCGGGACCAGGATTTCATCTCCCACAGCCAAGCCAGAGATTTGCACGAGTACATCAGTATCCAGGTAACGGATACCTTGCACATCAATTCCGGCGACAGTGTACTTCTTTGGGCTGGAGTAGTAAATCGAAAAGTTAGTCCCATCTTCCTGAGCAAAAGTTCCCAGGCTCAATAATAACAATACTAAGAAAATTTTCAGTTTTCGCATTTCCTGTAAATTGGTTAGCTCAATAATTGTTGACTGGTTTTTCCAAACCTTCTTTCTCTGTTTTGATAATCGCAAATGGCCTGAAACAGGTCTTCTTTTCTAAAATCAGGCCATAAAATCGGTGTAAAATAAAACTCCGAATAAGCAATTTGCCAGAGCAAGAAGTTACTGATCCGTGCTTCACCGCTAGTACGGATTAGCAGCTCGGGGTCTGGAATTCCATTTGTGGCAAGGTATTTATCGATTAATTCTTTATGGATCTCTTCTGGTTGAAGGTTGCCTGCTTTTACTTCTTCAGCAATTTTTTTAACCGCTTCGGTAATTTCCCATTTCGAACTGTAGCTGAGTGCAAGTACCAATGTTAAACCGGTACAATCCTTCAGTTCATCAATCGACCATTGCAGTTTTTCCTGCACTTCTGCCGGTAAACTATCAAAGTCCCCAATCATTCGAAGTGAGACATTTTTTTCCTTCAGCGTGTCTGTTTCATCGTTTATTGCCTGAACAAGCAGCCCCATCAATGCATCGACCTCTTCCTTCGGGCGAGCCCAGTTTTCGGTAGAGAATGCATACAGGGTCAGGTATTTCAGGCCTATTTCGCCGGCCCCTTCAACAACCGAGCGAACCGATTCAACACCATGTTCATGCCCATAGGTCCGTTCGTTGCCATGTATTGCAGCCCATCTTCCATTCCCATCCATGATGATGGCAATATGCTGCGGCAACTTACTTGCTATGATTTTATCTTTTAAAGTCATTCATTCTAATTTATGTTCTCATACACCGGACACTCATTCTTTCCGCGATAAAAGCGATAAGTAACGTGTATTCCCAAATGAAATGTCCAGTCGTTGTTATGGACTGGAGTTGTGTATTCGGTCCAGTATCCCTCGGTTCCCGTTTCGTTAAGCGTGTAAAACTTTCGGGGATCATCCAGGTCATCCAACCTGTCATCAAAATATTTTCGAAGCTGAGCTTCCATTCCAAGCCCCCATCTTTCGGCAATGTTGAATTTAAATCCAAAACCGAGCGGAACATTGGGAGCAAAGACATTTTCTTTATAATTATCAGGTATGTTTCCTAGACCGGGTGTATTCATATAAGCAACAACTCCTGTCAACCGTGCCTGATCAAATTCATAAGGATACATACTTACGCCCAAGCCTCCCAGAAGATAAGTCGTGATAGCATATCTTTTACTGCCAATGATATAACGGAAAAAATTAAACTCCGCCATTGCCGACAAGTCAGTTACTGATTTACTGAATTCCCAGGGATGTGTTTCAAACTCACCGGTCGCTTTTGTGGTCCCTGCCATAACTGTGGCACGGGCGCTAAGCCTTGAATTGAAATTATACCTCAAAAAAACGCCAAATGCAGGTGCCAAAGAACTTTGATAATCCACTTGGGTCATATCTCCCGTGTAACTTCCAATGCCACCCCAAATGCCTAAATCAGCCGTTTGTTGTGCCGACACAACTCCAAACACCAGCAAACTAATTGTGATCAAAAAAAATCGCTTCATTGACTATCTTTTTTCATGAAAGGTTGATCTTAAAAAGACAGCATGTAAAATTTCTTTTCGGCATTAAAAATTACATTTTAAACATAACACCTTTCAGGAGCTACAAAAGTAATATAATTCTCAAAACATCATGCCTGCTGCCTATTATAAAACCCAAATAGAGGTTAAAAATTGTTAAGCTTAAATGTTTAATTTCTACGGTCGGTTCCCCACATCAGCTTATTACGCAGAGTGGCAAAAAAACCATGACCGGCAAGCTTTAATGTCTTTACATTGAAGTCGGCTTTGTGGATGTGGATTTCACCCGGAAAGTTTACTGCTTCGGAACGGGAATCAAGTGAAGCTAAAAACTGATGGCCCCGTCCTTCCACCCGTAACGTGATCCGGTTGTGATCAGGAACAACTATCGGCCTCATTGTCAGATTATGAGGGGCAATCGGAGTGATAATTATACTTTTTGAATCCGGTGTCAGGATCGGGCCTCCAACACTCAGTGAATAGGCCGTAGAGCCAGTGGGAGTTGCAATAATCAACCCATCAGCCCAATATGAAGTCAGGTATTCATCGTTCAGATAGGTATGAATGTTTATCATTGATGATGTATCCATCTTGGTAACGGTGATTTCATTCAAGGCATAATTAAAATCGCCAAATGAGTCAGTAACACTATCAACCTGCAACACAGATCGCTCTTCTATCTCGAAATTATCATTCAAGACATTATCTACTGCCTCGTCGATATCCTCCCTGGAAATGGCGGACAAGAACCCCAGCCTGCCGGAATTAATCCCAACAACAGGAATAGACTTGTTTTTCAGGGTAAGTATTGATTTAAGAAAAGTACCATCACCACCAATACTGAACAGGAACTTAACCGATTCCGGCAATTCGCGGCCGGAGGTAAATACTCCTTCTATTTCAGGATGGACACTGCAATTGATTTTTACAAAATCAAAAAAAGGTTTGTACATATATACTTTGATCCTGCGCTCTTTCAACAATAAAAAAAGCCTGGCAAGTTCAGGCGAAAACGACGGATCGATACTTAAACCAAATATTGCAACAATCATATCCTGTGTTTCTTAAATGTTCAGGTATTTCATTAGTAATTCAAAACGGTCATCATACAGATGTTTCAGTACCGATTCATCCATGAAAACTGATTTTATCAAATAGTCGTAACGGACAAAAGTCTGGATTAACGGTGACAAATCCATTAGGTTCACCTTCAGGGTCACTGTAATTTCTTTCGAATCTTCGGCTTTCGAAACATACAAACTTAAGATTTTGGCATCGTTCCCTTCCACAATTTGGGCAATTTGAGCCAGCGAATAGTCAATCGGGTTCAGTTCCAAAACGATCACACCTCCGGGTTCCCTGACCGCCACCAGATCGGCGAACTGTTGTGCCAAATCAAAAACAGTAATAACACCTTTGTACTGGTACTCCAAATCGAGCACTGGCACAACCGATAATTTCAGCTCCGAAATAATTGAAACGACCTCATAAATATGCTGATTGACACGCACCTGCGGCTGTACCATAAATTCCCGGCATTCAGCCATTTGCTTATCAATCAGGTTCAGGTCATAAATTGACTTATCCGAAATCAACCCGACATATTCGTGGTTATCGACCACCGGCAAGTGGGAAATACGAAAAATCTCCATCCAGTTCAACGCTTTTTGACCTGTATCTGACAACCTTAATGCAGGTATAACATCCGATATGAGTGCTCTTGCCAACAAAACTTTCCGGGTTAATTTCTACTTATTTCAATTTAATTGTAACTTGCAGGCCAATTATATAAACAATGACCAGACTTAGTGTAAATATAAACAAAATAGCAACATTAAGAAACTCGCGGGGAGGTTCAATCCCGAATGTTGTTGAGGCAGCTATTAATTGCCAAAAATTTGGAGCTGAAGGAATTACAGTACATCCACGTCCTGATGAGAGACACATCCGGAGACAGGATGTTTATGATATTAAGCCACACATTACCACCGAATTAAATATTGAAGGCTACCCAAGTAAAGATTTTCTGAAATTAGTGATTGACGTAAAAGCCGACCAGGCAACATTGGTACCGGACAAGCCGGGGCAGTTGACTTCTGATCATGGCTGGAACACCGTGAAACACGAATCATTTCTGAAAGATGTTATTGCCCGGTTACAATCGGAAGGCATTCGCACCAGTATTTTTGTTGATCCGGACCTGAAAATGGTTGAAGGTGCAAAGAATGTCGGCACCGACCGTATTGAGCTTTATACCGAGCCATACGCAGCAAACTACATGAAAGACCCGGAAAAAGCCGTGGCTCCATTTGTTGCTGCATCAAAACTCGCCAAAACCCTTGGGCTGGGAATCAATGCAGGCCACGACCTGAACCTGAAAAACCTGAAATACCTGATCGACATGATCCCGTATATTGAGGAAGTTTCTATCGGGCACGCGCTAATTGCCGATGCCTTGTACATGGGACTTCGCAATACGATCCAGGAATACCTGGAGTGTATCAAACCATAAATCCATGGAGTTATTTTTTAGGGAAGAAGGGCATAAAGGGAAGAACATTGTCATCGTTCACGGACTTTATGGCTCATCGGACAATTGGCTAACAGTTGGTAAAAAGCTGGGCTCAGATCATCATATTTACATGATTGATCAACGCAATCACGGACGATCCCCGAACGCCAATGTTCATTCATACGAAACGATGAAGGAAGATTTGTCTGAGTTTTTTGACAAACACCAGATTGACAAAGCCATTGTAATCGGACACAGCATGGGCGGAAAAACAGCCATGTTTTTTGCAGCAGAATACCCCGAGAAAGTTGAGAAACTGATTGTTGTTGATATTGCTCCAAAAGATTATTTACTGCTACGGGAAACCAGCCAGTACTACCAACATCAACTAATACTTCAAACGCTACAGGAATTAAACAACCAATGCGAAAACTATAAATCGCGCGATGATATTGCAGACTTCCTGATGCTGAAACTGGGCGATCAAGGGTTGGTTCAATTTCTTCTGAAAAGCATTTATCTGGATAAAGAAACCAGGCATTTTCGCTGCCGGGTAAATGTAGACGTGATTTACGATTCGCTGGATGAAATTGTTGGAGGAGTGAATGAACGCTGGCTCGATGACCGAATCCCGATCATGAACTACCCGGTTTTGTTCATCCGAGGTGCCAATTCAAATTATTTATCAAAGGAAGACGAAACAATCGTAAAAACGATTTACCCGGAAGCACAAATAGAAACAATTCCTGATGCCGGCCACTGGTTGCATGCCGAGCAACCAAAACTATTCATGGAAGCCCTCCGGCGCTTCATTTAATTTGAATGACTTTGGGCATGTTGCTCTTCCTGTACTGTTTCCGGTTCTTTGGCACACCGGTTATATTTTTCAGTAATGGCTTTCAGAAATTCCTTCTGCGATGCTTTCAGTTGCTTCCATTCCAACCGCCACTCCCAATTATTAAATACAGTTCCGGGAGTATTCATCCGCCCTTTGCCGTCAAGCTCCATCAAATCCTGCATGGGCAAAATGGCCATACAGGCCACCGATGACCATGCTGCTTCAACCAGGCTACGGTGCATATTGCCCCACCCCGCGTTAAAGTAGCGTTTCAGATTTTTGCGCTCCTTGACAGTAGCCGTTTTTAGCCAGCCAATTGTTGTATCGTTATCGTGTGTGCCGGTATACACCACAAAATTTCGGTTATAATTATGGGGTAGGTTCACATTGGTCTCGTCCGAGGCATAAGCAAATTGAAGCACTTTCATTCCCGGCAGGTTAAAATCATCCCGGAGCTTTTCCACTTCAGGGGTAATCAGCCCCAGGTCCTCTGCAATAACAGGCAATTCGCCAAGCTGCGATTTCAGCAGGTTCAGCATCTCGAAGCCTTTTGCAGGACGCCATTCTCCGTTTATCGCTGTTTCCTCTTCGGCCGGTATTGCCCAAAAGGATTCCAGCCCACGGAAATGGTCAATCCGAATGAGGTCAAACATGCGCAAATTGAAATGGACACGTGCCGCCCACCAGTCGTATCCTCGTTGAGCCAGCTTGTCCCAATTAAATACCGGGCATCCCCAGTACTGGCCAGTCTCGCTGAAATAATCAGGGGGCACTCCGCCCACATGGGTCATCTGTCCTTTCTTGTCCAAAAGAAAGATGTCCTGGTTGCCCCAAACATCGGAGCTATCCAACGACACATACAACGGCAAATCGCCAATAATGCGGATTCCTTTTGAATTGGCATATTCTTTCAGGGCAAACCACTGCCGGAAGAAGATAAACTGAACAAAGCGGTGAAAATTAATATCCGCGGCATGTTCAAGCATGGCCACATCCAGCTCGTGTCCATCGCGGTGTTTTAGTTTTTCAGGCCACTCATTCCAGCAAACCGTTTCATTTTTTCCTTTTATTGAACGAAAAAGGGCATAATCATCCAGCCACCACGAATGTTCCCCAAGAAAAGTGTAATAATCTTCCTTCCAGTCATCAAACTTCTTTTTAAATGATGACCAGGCTTTTCGGAGCAGCTTCGTCTTTCCTTTCAAAACCAGTTCATACTCCACCTTTTTGTTCGGAAAGTCAGGCATTGATTTCAGGTCTGATTTGGATATCAAACCGTCTTCAATTAGTTTTTCTAAACTGATCAGCAAAGTATTACCTGCAAAAGCGGAGAACGACTGGTAGGGTGAATTACCGTAACCGGTTGGCCCCAATGGCAGGATTTGCCACAGCGACTGGTTCATTTCATACAACAAATCAACAAACTCATAGGCATCATGCCCCATCGAACCAATCCCGTATGGGTTTGGCAACGAACTTATATGAAGTAAAATCCCACTGCTACGTTTCATCATGTTTCAATCCTTTCTCTGAATTTCACCAAACAGGCTGCTGTCCCTCCGAACCAAAGCCAGAGTTTTCACCCCCTGCGACATCACACTTTAATCCATTAACCGGGTTCAGTTTCAGACAAAAATAAAGTTTTTCATATTCCAAGAATGTTTTCTTCGAAAAGATTCAATAAAGCTGACTGATTTTAACAGCTGAAAATTGGATTTTTCATCAGTCGCATGCCCCATTGCGGTTAAATAAGCGTACCTTTGCCCGTAACAAAAAAAGCAGATATATGGCATCGATTGGCTTAATGAATGAATTGGAAGTAGTGAAAATTGTTGACTTTGGCGTTTACCTTGACGGAGGCCCTCAAGGAGAAATATTAATGCCCAAACGATACGTCCCCGAGAATTGTGAGGTTGGCAACACCGTTGAAGCATTTATATACCTGGATTCGGAAGACCGCCTGGTTGCCACGACTGACAAGCCATTCGCAATGGTGGGCGATTTTGCCCGGCTGAAAGTTGTATCAACAACGGCGATAGGCGCTTTTTTGGATTGGGGGCTGCCCAAAGATCTGCTCGTCCCCTTTCGTGAACAACAGGTAAAAATGGAGGAAGGCAAATCGTACCTTGTTTTTGTTTACCTTGACGACGAAAGCCAGCGGATTGTCGCGTCTTCCAAACTCGATAAATTTCTCGACAACCTTCCTGTTGATTACGAAGCTGGTGAGGAAGTCGACCTGATTATTGCCGGGCAAACCGATCTGGGCTACAAAACCATTATAGACAACAGTCACTGGGGGTTACTCTTCAAAAACGAAGTCTTTCAAAAACTTGCGATTGGCGACCGGGTAAAAGGCTTTATCAAAAACATCAGGCCGGACGAAAAAATCGATCTCTCGCTTGAAAAAGCTGGTTACGAGAAAATCGACAGTATTTCGCAATCGGTACTTGACAAACTGAAAGCAGCTGAAGGATTCCTTCCATATAACGATAAAACGTCCCCTGAAATCATCTCAAAAATATTTGGGATAAGTAAAAAGAATTTCAAAAAAGCGGTCGGCTCGCTATATAAACAACGTTTGATTTCCATTGAAGACGGAGGCATCAAATTGCTGTAAAATGATTTATGGATATCCGACAATTTACCCAAGACCATTATCGTCATTAAGTTGTCATTTAATCGTCATTCTTTGCTGTTAAGAAACAATGAATGACACAGAATGACAAAAAATGACTGTATTTAAGTACGGAAAAACCGATTTGAGTAAGAAAGCGGACAATCAATAAAGATTTTTTCGGCCATATTTGTACCCGGCATGATGAATTGTGCCGTTTTCGTCCAATAAAACATGAATCTTTTTAATGAAACTTTGTATTGCTGAAAAACCAAGTGTAGCCAGGGAAATTGCACAAATATTGGGAGCCAAAACCCGCCGGGACGGGTATTTCGAAGGGAATGGCTACCAGGTAAGCTGGACATTCGGACATTTATGCACACTGAAAGAACCAAACGATTACACAGACCGATGGAAATACTGGAACCTCAGGGAACTGCCCATGATCCCGCCCCGTTTTGGGATAAAAGTAATTGAGGATGAAGGTGTCAAAAAGCAATTCAACATACTTCAAAGTTTAATCGAAAAGGCCGATGAGATCATCAATTGCGGTGATGCCGGACAAGAGGGGGAACTAATTCAACGATGGGTACTGACCAAAGCTCAAAATAAAGTCCCGGTAAAACGGCTGTGGATATCGTCGCTGACAGAAGAAGCAATTCGTGAGGGTTTTGAGAAGCTGCTCCCGGGCGAAGAGTTTGACAAACTGTACGAGGCCGGCAGCGCCCGTGCTATCGGCGATTGGCTGCTTGGGATGAACGCAACGCGCCTGTACACGCTCAAATACGGGCAAAACAAACAGGTGCTCTCCATTGGGCGCGTACAAACCCCTACCCTTGCCATAATTGTGGAGCGGCAACTTGAAATTGAAAATTTTAAGCCCGAACCGTATTGGGAAATTAAAACAACTTACCGTGATGCCGTTTTCTCAGCTACCAGCGGACGTTTTCAAAGCCCGGAAGATGCAGCCACTGTATTGCAGGAAATCACCGGAATTGATTTGTACATTGGAAAAATTGAGACGAAAAACAGCAATGAGCATCCGCCCCGGCTGTTTGACCTGACCTCGCTACAGGTGGAATGCAATCGGAAATTCAATTTCAGCGCTGATGAAACATTGAAAACCATCCAGTCGCTGTACGAAAAGAAAGTAACCACATATCCGCGTGTAGACACAACTTTCCTTTCGGACGATATTTACAAAAAAGTGCCGTCAATCCTGAAAAACATGAAAGGCTACGAAAACCTGACCCAACCAATTTTAGAAGGTGGAAAGATCAGGAAATCGACCAAAGTCTTCGACAACAAAAAAATCACAGATCACCACGCCATCATCCCAACCGGGCAAAACCGGATTGACCTGACCGAAAACGAACGCAAACTTTTCGACCTGGTTGCCAAACGGTTTATTGCCGTTTTTTATCCCGATTGCCAGGTGGCCAATACCAGCATTGAGGCAAGTATCGACAAACATCAATTTAAAGCAACCGGGAAACAAATCCTGAAACCAGGCTGGCGGGCCATTTTTCAGAATGAAAAGGACGACAACAGCGAAGACCGTATTCTGCCTGCATTTACAACGGGCGAACATGGCCCCCACCAACCCGACCTGCAGGAAAAGCAAACCCAACCGCCCAACTATTATACCGAGGCAACCTTACTCCGGGCCATGGAAACGGCCGGCAAAAATATGGACGATGAAGAGCTGCGCGACCTGATGAAAGAAAACGGCATCGGCCGCCCGTCAACTCGGGCAAACATTATCGAAACGCTGTTCAGGCGCCGCTACATTCGTAAAGAACGCAAAAGGCTTGTTGCAACCCCCACCGGTGTTGATCTGATAGCCAGCATTGAAAACGACCTGCTAAAATCGGCTGAGTTGACTGGACAATGGGAGCGGAAACTTAGGCAAATTGAGTCGGGAGAATTGGAGATAAGCCAATTTATGAGTGAGCTAAAAGAAATGGTGATTGAGGTGATCACCGAGGTAAAAAGCTCACCTAAAAAAGAAATTACCATTCTTGAAGACGAAGAAAAGCTGAAAGAAAAGGCAAAAGAAGAAGCCAGGCAAAAGAAAAAAGAAGCAGCTAAGGCCAAGGCTGATGAAGTAATCGTTTGTCCGAAATGTGGCAAAGGCAAGTTACTGAAAGGCAAATCGGCCTGGGGGTGCTCGGAGTGGAAAGAAGGTTGCCGCTTTACAATCACGTTCTCGGTTCACGGAAAAAAGCTTACGGATAAGCAAATTGAAACACTGGCAACAAAAAAGAAAAGCCCAACCATTAAAGGGTTCAGTTACCTCGATCTGAAAATTGACGGCAAGCTTATTTTGAATGATGCCAACGAATTGGTTTTGCAAACAGAAATTAAAGACGACAGCACCTGTCCAAAATGTAACGCAGGAAAAATTGTAAAAGGGAAAACCGCATATGGCTGTGCCAATTTTAAAAGCGGATGCAATTTCAGGGTACCCTTTGAGATTTTAGGTGTTCAATAGTTCCTCTTTCAACCTCAATTTTACCGAACCCGATTGATTTATCCATGCACGATAAAACATTGAGACTCTTAGCGTTTTTTGCTGCACGCCTATTTGTTTTTTTGAAGTTCGTGCTGAAAATACATTCTCAGCCTCGAAAGTAACCAAACTGAATAATCCGCGAATTATGCTACTGCAAAACGAAGAGCACCTGATTGAACAATCAATTGCCAGCAAGCCCGGTCTGGTCGAAAATAAACCAAGGGTACGAATCTGCTTAGGACCAGGATGTTTCATAGTCTAAACGACTGGGATGGAAAATCGAAAGAATTGTTGCAAACCAATTCGAATATGGATCGCAGCTGGGATGATAAATTATATCTCAACCCGCCTCCTACTGATCAACTAAGCCTGAACCCAAATTTAGATAAGACCCCAGGGTTGGTAAGCTGTTTCTTTTAATCACATTTTGTGATGTAAAGACTTTATCCTTTGGCAAAACAAACGTGCAGTTCTTTCGAGCTGCTCATTTAGTTTTATTTTGGGGTAACATTTCAAATTCTTTTGCCATTTTTACAGTTTCGAAAAAGAACCGGAATCTCCGGAAACGAAAAATGCCTGATGAGAGTTAAAAAACTGAAACTTAAGAAAGCTGAAGAAATTGCCAATAGCATCTCCCATGGCATTGGGGTTGGACTGGCAATTGTCGCGGTGGCATTTCTTGTTGTTTTTGGGGCAATTTACGGAACAGTTTGGCATATTGTCAGTTTTTCGGTTTTCGGGGCAAGCATGTTCTTGTTATACCTGGCATCTACTTTATACCACGGGGTTAAACATCCAAAACTAAAAGCCAAACTGAACAAATTTGATCACTCGGCAATCTACATTCTTATTGCGGGCTCTTACACACCAATCGCATTGGTCTCGTTGCGCGGCTGGATTGGCTGGACGATCTTTGGCCTGGTTTGGACGTTGGCCGTTGCCGGAATAATTTTCAAGATTTGGTTTTACCGGTCGAAGTGGAAGAAACTGTCCACCTGGCTCTATGTTGCAATGGGATGGCTGGTAATTTTTGCCATTGTCCCGGTAATCCAGAATGTTCCCGGCACTTCATTCTGGTTTTTAATTGCAGGAGCAATCAGTTACACCACCGGTGTCATTTTCTTTTTCTACCACCGGGTACCATTCTTTCACCTGGTTTTTCACCTGTTTATTCTGGGAGGATCGATTTGCCACTTTTTTGCATTCCTGTTCCTGCTCCCAATCTGATTTCGAAACTCATGAAGAATCGGGAAACAATCATAAAACAAGCATTGGAAAGAGCTGAAACTTCCATGTTATACACTCCGCTAAAAACCTATCATGCAAAAGTTACAGGCCGGGGACTTCAGCTGCGCTTTAAACCATACGACCTTCAATTGAAACATGTTTTTACCCTGGCCAACAGCTCCCGCAACACAACACCGGTTATGCTCACCGAAATTGAATTTGACGGGGTCATTGGCTATGGCGAAGCTTCCATGCCCCCGTATTTAGGCGAAACCCATGAAAGTGTGTCCCGTTTTTTATCCGGGCTGAACTTATCGCAGTTTCATGATCCTTTTCGCATGGAAGAGATTCTCGACTACGTGGATCAGGTGCAACCGGGCAATACGGCAGCAAAAGCCTCGATTGATATTGCCCTGCACGATCTGGTAGGGAAACTCATTGGAAAGCCCTGGCACAAGATATGGGGATTGAATGTGGAAGACACCCCAAACTCCTCATTCACAATCGGGATAGACACTCCGCAAGTTGTTGTAGAAAAGGCAAACGAAGCCCGTGATTTTAAGATTCTAAAAGTTAAGCTGGGCGGGCAAAACGACAGGGAAATGATACAGGCCATTCGATCGGTGACCCAGGTGCCGCTTTGCGTTGATGCTAACCAGGGTTGGAAAGACAAGGGAAAAGCCCTTGAGCAGATTTTTTGGCTCAAAGAACAGGGAGTTGTTTTTATTGAACAGCCAATGCCCCGGGAGATGACCGACGAAATTGCATGGCTAACTGCCAACAGCCCTCTACCAACTATTGCCGATGAATCGCTCCAACGCTTACCGGATGTAACAAAAGTATACCAGGTCTATTCCGGAATCAACATTAAGCTGATGAAATGCACCGGGATGTTCGAGGCAAGCAAAATGGTCGCCATGGCAAAAGCTCTGAACATGAAAGTGATGATTGGCTGTATGACCGAAACGTCCTGCGCCATATCAGCAGCGGCACAACTCTCCCCTCTTGCCGACTGGGCCGACCTGGACGGGAACCTGCTAATCAGCAATGATGTTTTTGACGGGGTAAAAATTATCGACGGGAAAGTAATCTTGAATGACCGTCCCGGAATTGGCATTATACCACTCTGAATTAACTTTTAACATTTGTTATCAAACAAAAAACACTCGTCAGTTGTCGTTAAAAGAAAAAGGCGATGAGACAATTGTTTGGAATAATATTGTTGTTGATTGGCATCGCAGCATGCGCGCAGGACAAACAAAAAACAGAGGAAACCATGAATTTCAACAGTTTAAATGAGTTCGAACGCTTTGTCATCCTTGAAAAAGGGACAGAACCACCCTTCAGCGGTAAATATTACAAGTTCAAGGAAGATGGTACCTACCTCTGCAAAAGGTGCAATGCCCCATTGTACAAATCTTCGGACAAATTTGATTCAGGCTGTGGCTGGCCAAGCTTTGACGATGAAATAGAAGGTGCAATTAAAAAAACGACGGATGCAGACGGGCGACGGACAGAAATCACCTGCGCCAATTGCGGGGCACATTTGGGACATGTTTTTTACGGCGAAGGTTTCACAGATAAGAATACAAGGCATTGTGTCAATTCAGTTTCCCTGAATTTTGTCCCGGTCAAAAAGAGGTAAAAAGCTGTTTAAACACCCGGTAACCCAGTGTTCAAACAGCTTATGGCTTATTCTTTAATTTCGTCAGACTTTTCACCTTCCAGGTAGAAAATCGAAATATAGCCTTTTTTCAGTAGCTTCTATTTGCTTGCGCATTTCGGCAATTTGTGCCAGTTGGTCGTTCTCATGGTTACCTCCGTCAACTTCATGGTTACCACCGCCTTCATGTCCCATTGCATGATCCTCGTTTAAGGCTTCTCCTTCCATTGCCTCAGCTTCCTGCTTTTTCAGGTAATCTTCATCAATACGGATTTCATTTAAAATACCGGTTACCTTCAGGTCGCTTCCCATTTGTTCCTGGGTAAACGAACCAATCGAGCCACCTGCTTCCACACGAATAGTCACATCTTCGCTACTACCCATCAAAAAACAGCGGGCACCACTATGCTTGCACACGTGCGATACGGTTCCGGTAACAGTTACAGTTTTTCCGATAAGTTCTTCACCCGACTTCTGGATTTCGTCAACGGTTAATACGGCTACTTCTTCCTTGGCCGTTTCCTTTTTAGTTGAATTCTGACATGCGACAAACAATGCCAACACAAACAAAATAATTGTAAGTTTCTTCATTTGATTTAGTTTTTATATTTCTGTTCTATTTGTTATTTCTTTTATCTCATCATTTGTAAACTGCCAGGAATATTAAACACAACAATAGTTGTTTTCAGCATATCACACAATATAAAAGAACAAGAATATTCCTGGAATCACAAACCCGATAAGTGTCAGCCACCATCCCCGTCCAGCCAAACCATATCTTCCTTTCAGGAGGAATAAGCCCGAGACCGCCACAAAAATCAGAACAACGGCCAAAACATCTGACACCCAAACCCAAATACGGGTAGTTGCAATTTTATGCAATTTATTCAGGTGATAAAAAACCGGTCGCTTTTTCAGCAATTCCATGCGGGCCAAACCAGTGGACGGATTATAAACCACCATGCCATTTTCTACAAAAACCTTGAGCAAACCTTCATTCCCGATATAGTGTTTCTTATACACAGGGATTTCATCAAACAAACGAAGCTTTTCCTTCACTTCATTTTTCGTCAGTCCGGCAACATGTAGATCGCCCCAGTCGGCAGATTCATTCACAACAAGATGATCTGAATTCCAATCTTTTTTATGATTTAGCGCAATGCCCGACACTGAATAAATCAGAATCATTCCAGTTATTAAATAACCGAAATCGCGGTGCAGTTTTCTTAACAATTTACGAATGCTCATTTTTAATTTTATTTTGAACTTTTGTTCTTTATATTTGCAATTCATATATGAACAAATGTGCCGTTAAAATTATAAAAATTAAACAATATGAAAATAGCAATTCCAACAAAAGAAGACCACGTGGATAACCACTTTGGGCATTGTGAGTATTTCACAATTATTGAATTGAACGAGCAAATGGAAACGGTCAATTCTGAAAAGCTTGAAACATCAAAAGTTTGCGGATGTAAATCAAATTTAGCCGAAGATTTGGCTCAACTTGGGGTAAATATCTTACTCGCCGACGGAATTGGCGAAGGGGCGATAAAAAAGCTCCAAATGCAAAAAATTGAAGTAATTGCGGGGTTCAACGGCGAAATAAGCCATGCACTTGACCAATGGAAACGGAAAGACTACCTGACCAATTTCACAATTTGCACAGAACACCACGACTGCTCGCATTAATCAACTAAACATCTTTCGATCTGGGTGCCAACCATTTGATAAACTTCGTCAAATGAATTGGCACTCATTAGTTCTGCCCTCATCCGGGATGCCCCGGGAAATCCGTTGGTATAAATCTTATAAAACCGTTTCAGGATATTAAAATTTTTCACACCACCCCAATTCTTTTCAAACAACCGGGTATGAAACATTAGCAGTTCAAGTTTTTCTTCCATGGAACGTTCTTCCTGTAACGGATTAAAAAACCATGGATCGTGAAATATGCCACGCCCAATCATCACTCCATCCAATCCATACTGCAAAATATAATTAACTGCCTGCACGTACGACATAACATCGCCATTTCCCAAAACCGGAATTTCCGGCGCCAGTTCGTTTCGCAAGGCAGCCGCCTTTGCTATTTCATTCCAGTCGGCAAGTCCATCCGACTGTTGTTTTTGGGTCCTTCCGTGAAGTGTAATTGCAGCAGGTCGGGTTTCGAGCAATTGCGGAATCCAGCGTTCCGTATCATGTTTGCGAATGCCGGTGCGGGTTTTTACAGAAACCGGTAAATGAGTTGCCTCCTTTGTGGCCAGAATTATTTCCTTTGCCAATTCCGGTTGATCAATCAGGGCACTGCAAGCTCCCTGTTTTACTACATTTTTAACCGGACAGCCCATATTGATGTCCAAACCATCAAAATCGTATTCCCCGGTTATTTCGCGGGTAATTTTGTGAAAAACCTCGGGCTTCTTTCCCCAAATCTGGGCAACCAGTTTAATCCCCTTTTCTTTTAGGAGAGCACGTTCAGTGGGACTGACAACCAGCCGTTCAGAAACCCGCTGCTTGCCAACCGGGTGGTTCATCCCGTCAACGGCTGTAAATTCGGTAAACAGCACATGCAAGCACCCCGGATCAGAAACGTGCGCCACCAATTCCCGAAAGGAAGTATCGGTAACATCCTCCATTGGCGCCAATGCCAGTACCGGGCTTTTTATGTCGTTCCAGAAATTAGTCACAATCCTGTTTCATCAATAATAATTTTTGACTGATCCCTTTACGGAATGCTTTTCGGTTGCCAAACTTACGCTGAAAAGTTTGCACAAACAAATGACGGTCTTCTTGCGGAGCATGCAGAACCTCACGGCACTCGTCGCCACAGCAACCTTCGTAACGGGCAGCACATTCAGGGCATTGAATGAAAAGAATATGACAAAGGTTATTGGCACAATTGACATGCGTGTCACATTTTCGTCCACACTGGTGACAATGGGCAATCACTTCGCCATTGATTGACTCACCCAGCCGATTGTCAAAAACAAAATTCTTTCCCTGGAACTTTGATTCCAGGTTCAATTGTTTTATTTGACTTGCATACTCAATAATCCCACCGTGCAATTGGTTAACGTCTGAAAAGCCGTTATGCTTCAAATAAGCACTGGCCTTTTCGCAGCGAACGCCTCCGGTACAATACAACAGGATTTTACGGTCCTTTTCACCTTTCAATTGATCAACAACCATATCAATTTCTTCACGGAAGGTGTCCGCATCCGGACAAATGGCTCCTTCAAAATGCCCGATCTCACTTTCATAGTGATTGCGCATATCAACCACCAGCACTTCCGGGTTGCCAATGTATTGGTGAAACTCAGCAGCACTCAAATGGTTGCCAACATTGGTAACATCAAATGTGTTATCATCTAACCCATCGGCAACAATTTTTGGCCGTACTTTAATTGTCAACTTGTAAAAAGACTTTCCGTCATCCTCAACTGCATATTTGATTGGCATTTTTTTCAATTCTTCATGCGTGTCAAGACTACCGAGAAAATCCTCCAAATGGTGAGATGGGACACTCATCTGGGCATTTACGCCTTCTTTGGCCACATAAATACGTCCAAAACAATTGAATCCCGACCACTCGCGATATAACATGTCTCTGAACGATTGAGGATCATCCAGTCTTACATACCTGTAAAAAGAGATTGTTGTCCTTTGAAAAGTTTCGTCATTCAATCTTTTCAATAATTCTTCTTTGCTGTACTTGTTATATAATGGCATAACTCTATTTTTTTTCTGGACGCAAAGATAAAATTTTCAAATTAAAGATATTTCACTCTCTTATTCTTTATATGATTAAAATATGACTTTTATCCAGCATTTTTTGAGTCTCAAATAGGAAAAAGCATGTATATACATGATGCCCCTAGCCTTCAATAGGACATATTCTACAACATAAAAAAGACATTAAACACTAAAAAACAAATACTTACACACCTAAAAGCAAGCATTTTTTTTCAATCATTAAGAAATTTTAAGGATTTTTTAACGAAGCTCTAAAATATATACTATATTAGCGAAGCATTTCTCGAAAATGCTTTTGAAAATCTTTTATTGATACCTTTTCTCTTTAAACCAATATCTATTTTCTGATCTAACTAAACAA
Organism: Mangrovibacterium sp.; assembly: GCA_050298035.1. Lineage (GTDB taxonomy): Bacteria > Bacteroidota > Bacteroidia > Bacteroidales > Prolixibacteraceae > Gaoshiqia. Next base: position 50,866 of record JBNKTK010000005.1, read on the forward strand.
ATTATGGACAACGGGTTATCATGACGATGGTAACCCTTTTTTTTGTCCTAATCCTTCTGGAAAACCAGCCGCTTTAGCCGAAGACCAAACAAGATTGAGGCAACTGCCAGGCCAACCAAAAATCCGAGCCAAATGCCTACTGCCCCAAGGTTAAACCAGAAAGCACAAATATAACTGACCGGCACTCCAACTACCGAATAAGAAAAGAAGGCCATTAGCATTGGTATTTTTACATCAGACAAACCTCTGAGCGCCGAAAGCAATGCAACCTGTAAGCCATCAAAAACCTGATAAAGCGCTGCAACAATCAACAGACCTGCCGCAATAACAATCACAGATTCATCACCGGTAAACAAACGGGGAAGCTGATAACGGAAAATGACGAACAAAATCCCCATCAAAATCATAAATAGTATGATCAGGTGGGCCGAGGCAAAAATAGTCCGGCGCAGTTGCAGGTAATTGTGCGTCCCCAGTTCGTGGCTGACATGAATAGTCGTACCGGCACCAATTCCCAAACAGACCATGTATGAAAAAGAAGACATCCCCAGGGCAACCTGGTGTGCAGCCAATGGTTCCTTGCCCAGCCATCCCATCATTACTGCCCCCATACTGAATGTCAAAACCTCAACAATAATCTGCAATCCAATTGGCAAACCAACAGAAAGCATCTCACGCATTTTCTTCAATTGAATTTTTGCCTGCCTGCCATATAAGAACAGTGATTTAAATTTTTCACTCTTCAGCACAACCGGGATTAGCAATAACGGCATCAGGAGCCGGGCAATAAAAGTTGCAATGCCGGCGCCGTTCAATCCAAGTGCCGGAAACCCAAGCTTTCCAAATATCAGGATGTAGTTCAAGGTAATATTGATGACATTTGCCGAAAGTGTTATTGTCATCGCAATTTTTGTATTTCCAACGCCCTCAAAAAATTGTTTAAACGAATAAAAAAGCAACATCGGGGCTAGTGATGCCACCAGTATCAAAAAATACGGAAAGGCTTTCCGGGCAACGTCCTGTGGCTGCCCCATGTTATCGAGAAAGAAACTGACAACAGTCATTACAGCAACAATAACCACTATACCAAGTGCATGAACAACCACTCCGTTTTTAAGATATTCACCAACTTCCTGTTCCTTTTTCTGGCTGTAAACTTTTCCCACCAATGGGGTCATCCCCATCGTTATGCCAATTCCCAATAACATACCGATCAGAAAAATACTATTTGAAAACGAAGCTGCAGCCAATTCGGAAGTACCTGCGTGCCCAACCATCATAGTATCAGCCAACGAAACCGTTACCTGCCCCACCTGCGACAAAATCACCGGGAACGCAAGATTCAGGTTCTTCTTATAAATTGGGATATAATCTCTGATTTTCACTCGCTTAGGTTTCGTCAATAACACATATTCCAGTTCATCAGGCCCGAACATAGCTCTTCCAGCTTCGGCGCCTAATAAAAACTCCCGCAAAAATAGAGTTAGTTTATGTGCCTATAAAGAAAACCAGTAAGTAAATTTCACCATAAACACGTTTTGGGAGCTAATGTCAAAAATCTTCCCGAAACTATCCGTTACAGAAGGATTGTATTCGCGTGTTATTTTAGAAAGTGATTTGTTCCAGACAAGGTACAGAGTCGAGCCGGCACGAAATTCCCACCGGGCCACCAGGTTCGAATTAAATTCCTGGAAATTGAAATCCGGATTGTACATACTATAACTCTCCTCACCTTCAGTGAAGGTGTATTTATTTCCATCCAACTGACTGGCGAGAGCAGAATAGCGCAAATTCAAATCTTTGTTACTTCCATCGGCCACCCGGCGAAAATTGGAATATTTACCGATAGAGGCATACGGATTTGCATAATATTGCAGCGACAGTTCCGGAGTTATAAAGTATTCAACCCTCAACGTCGTCTCAAGTACTTTCTGATCAATTTCACCAACGATGAACCCCGTTGTCCCGTCATTCATCCTAACTTTTCCGGCGTACTGGTGCAGGTCAGTGTTCGTGGTATAGTTTGTCCGTGAAGTTATACTGAAATTATTACTGATCCTCCAGTTAATCTGCAGCGTATTCAAAATCTTTTGCGTGGTTTTGTCTTCACTCAAATAAAAGCGGGGGCCAAATCCGGCAAAAAAATCTTTCGACGGGTTTGTCTGAAAAAAGATATCTGTTTCCCAAACCGGTTCTTTATAAAGCATAGGGCCACCTCTCAACTCACCGGTATCGTAAATATTAAAATCTTTCTGAATGTTGTAATGAATATTCCACAGGTTCTTGAACCTCACGTAGGCATGCGATCCTACTCGTTGCTTGGTAATTTCCCAGTTATAGTTCCAGGTGCTTTGCTCAATCAGCCTAAACCAGTAATCCCTCAAAATTCCTTTCGGTTTATTTACCTGGTAACGCACTTCCACTTCATCGTCAATCAAGTCGGCCTGGTACATGTAACCGATGTCGTTCAACTCCAGTTCAGGTGAACGCCAGCTAAGCGACCCCGTCACTCTCAATTTACCGCTTCGTTTACCTCCCTTTATCTCACCACCGTGACCAAACAAGCTGGTTTTTGTCGGATCAAAACTTAAATGATCAGCATCCGGACGTTGAAAATAATGCTGAGGGGCCAATTGCAATTCAGTTATTGCCTCTTCGCTTCCCTTCACCTGGCTAAAAAAACCTTTAAAGTCGAAGAAATATTTCCGGTTCTTCCAGTTGTGCTGCAAATCAATTCCTCCGGACAAAGCACTTTTCGGCAAAAAATTCAACTGATCATCATCAATTTTCCGAATTGCCGAAGTCATCATTCCCCCGATGACGGTATTGCCGCCATTTAAGTCTTGCATGACCCTCCCGACAAAATAGCTTGAAAATGGTTCAACCGCCTGACTTGATTCTGTACCATCTCCGTAAATGGTTGCATTTTCTTTTGCGGTAAAACTCTGAACTGCCCCCAACGACAAACCTTTTTTGTTTTTGCCTGTCAGTTTCAATGCACTGATAATCGAAGTATTATCCGGAATCCTCAGGGTTTCTCCGTCATTCAGATCAGGAGTAAAACTTGGTGCATGCCCAATCCTTCGTGAATAAAACAAAAGGTCATCGCCAATACCATATTCCAAAATATTGTTCCCTTCCAGGAAGAAAGGGCGCTTTTCGTCATAGTATACTTCATAGGATGACAAGGTCAGCACCGACGGATCGGCTTCCACCTGTCCAAAATCGGGATTAACAGTGTAGTCCAACGTAAAGTCTGACGAAACCCCGATTTTTCCGTCAAGCCCAATACCATATTTTGATTTGTCTTTCAGATCAGTATTCGGAGAAAATTTTGCGTTGGCATAGGGCAAAAATTCAGCTCTCCGCTTGGTATTGATATTCTCAATCCCTCTCAATTCGCCAAATAAATAAACCATTGCCGGTGCATCAACCGGAACAAGTTTCCACTGGTCTTCCTCCAAAAAGCGGTCAATCCAACGCCAGATGTGCATTCCCCACACCTGCTCCTCGGCTTTTGCAAACCGCAACTGGCTAAACGGTATTCTCATTTCGGCCACCCACATTGAATCGCAGACTGAGGTCTTTCCATCCCATACGGCATCCCAGTTATAATCCCAAACGTAAGCCCCCCGGTGCATCAAATCGATTTTCTGGCCACCTGCCGTCAGGTTAAACTCAAAAGCAGTACTGTTATCAGCATACGAATCAATTGCAATACCGGCCATATCCCCCCGGTCCTCATCTCTCCTGCTTAACAATGAACGGATCTTTGAAGGTTCGTTATCGTAACACTTCAACGCAACATACAAATTATCATTATCGTACATGATGCAGATTTCTGTTTTTTGCGAAGGTTTTTGAGCCTGGTTCGGCTGTTGTTGGATAAAGTTGCCATCCCAGTTGCCCGTTAGCCAGCAAGCATCGTTCAAATCTCCATCAATACGTGGTTTTTGAACAACCTTTGTTGCATAATATACTTTCTTATGACTGGCATGATAATTTACAAGGGAGTCTGTAGACAAGTCATACTGCACGTTTTCCTGACCAGAAATCTGACCAACAAAGGAAACTAACACTAGCAAAATCAATGCTATATACCGAAGAAACATAACTATTATTTATAGGAAGACACAAATATATATAATTAAACAAAGAAGTCAAGCTTTTTTCTGTTGTTAATTTGATTTAGGTAGATTCAATTTAAAAAATTGTCAATATCAAACTTTTTAGGGCGATAACGGTTTTATTCTAAAATTTAATAGCTTTACTTTTTTAATATATATAGATATTTATAGTATTAAAATCAACTTATGAGAAAAATTAACAAGATCCTGGTTGCAAACCGGGGTGAAATAGCGATCCGTATCATGCGCACCTGCCGTGAAATGGATATAGCTACTGTTGCGGTATTTTCTGATGCAGACCGGACCTCAATGCATGTTAGGTATGCCGATGAAGCCTATTTCATAGGGCCTGCACCTTCAAAAGATAGCTATCTCAAAGCTGAAAAAATTATTGAAGTAGCGATAAAATCAAAAGCCGATGCCATTCATCCTGGCTACGGCTTTTTATCTGAAAACGCAGAGTTTTCGAAACTTTGCAAAGAAAACAACCTGATATTTATTGGCCCTTCACCGGATGTGATTGAAACAATGGGTGACAAAATTGAAGCCCGAAAAGCGATGATTGCCGCCAATGTACCTGTAGTTCCGGGAACAACCGAAGCTATCTCATCAGAAGAAGAGGCACTGAAAACAATTGCAAAAATTGGACTGCCGGTGATGATCAAAGCCTCGGCAGGTGGCGGTGGAAAGGGCATGCGGTTAGTGAAAGAAGAAAACGAAATCTTATCGTCTGTTCGTGCTGCACGCTCCGAAGCCTTGGCTGCTTTTGGCGATGATGCTGTTTATATCGAAAAATACGTCAGTTCGCCACACCACATCGAGTTCCAGGTTCTGGGCGATCAGCATGGCAATGTTATTCACCTATTTGAACGTGAATGTTCCATCCAGCGCCGTCACCAAAAAATGGTTGAGGAAACCCCCTCTCCCCTAATGACACCTGAATTGCGTGCAAAAATGGGACAGGACGCCGTCAATGCGGCAAAAGCAGTCAATTATGTTGGTGCAGGTACCATTGAGTTCCTGGTCGACAACCAGCTCAATTACTATTTCCTGGAAATGAACACACGTCTGCAGGTGGAGCATCCGATCACCGAACGGGTAACAGGAGTAGATTTGGTAAAACAACAAATCCTTGTTGCAGAGGGCCAGGAGCTGGCTCTTAAACAGGAAACACTAAAACAGCAGGGACATGCCATTGAATGCCGTGTTTATGCTGAAGACTCTGACAACAATTTCATGCCCAGCCCCGGACGAATCCATACAATCACACAGCCTTTAGGCCTGGGTGTTCGAACCGATGGCTATGTATACGAAGGATATGAAATCCCCATTCACTACGACCCCATGATCTCAAAGCTGATTGTATGGGCCGAAAACCGGAAGGAAGCAATCCAACGCATGCGCCGGGCGCTTTATGAATACAAAATTACCGGGGTAAAAACCTCCATCAAGTTCCTGGAACGCATTATGGAATCCCCGGACTTCGCAAATGGTGAGTACGACACGAATTTCATTGAGAAAAACAAAGGGACATTGCTTGAGAAAGATATGTGCGACGGCGAATGCCAGGACATGGTAATTATTGCCACCTATATCGATTACTTTAACCGATTGAACAAAGTCATCCCGTCGAAACAGCTTATTCCGGTAGAAAACCGTTGGAAAAAATACACTTACCAGAAAAACTTTGATCGCTTATAAAACTGACAGTTATGCCAATAGAAATTAAACTGGATAATCGGATTGCCAAAGTCAAGGTACTGAATCAAAACGAAAATCTTCTGGAAATCATGGTCGATGATAAAGTTTACCATGTTGACCTGATGCATAATGATGAAGGAACGTTCTCGATCCTTGAGAATAACCGTTCACATAATATCTCGCTGGTACCTTCATCAAAACCCAAATCCTACACTGCCTACACACTTTACAACACCTACGAGCTGGAAGTAATTGACGCTGAAAGCCGTTATATCCGCAACAGGGGCGAAGGCTCCATCTCACAGAGCGATAAAAAGATTACGGCCCCAATGCCCGGCAAAATTGTGAAAGTACTGGTTGAACCGGGACAAGAAGTTAAAAAGGGACAAACGGCAGTTATTATTTCAGCCATGAAAATGGAAAGTGAATACAAAACCGCTGTTGATGGCCTGGTGAAAAAAATCAATGTGAAAGCAGGCGACACGGTAGAATCAAATCAGGTACTAATTGAAATTGAGTAAATGAACAATTATGGATTTAAAGGCAAAATTTGAACACTTCGAGAAAATAAATAAAGCAGCAGAAGTTGGCGGTGGCCAGGAACGAATTGAAAAGCAACATCAATCCGGCAAGAAAACAGCCCGTGAGCGAATTCTGCAACTGCTGGACCGGGGCACTTTTAACGAGATTGACAAATTGGTGACCCACCGTGCAACCGATTTTGGAATTGATAAAAATAAAATACCTGGAGACGGTGTTGTAACCGGCTATGGAAAAATAAACGGACGCCTGGTTTATATTTTTGCCCAGGATTTCACCGTTTTCGGTGGAACAATGAGCCGTTCGAATGCCGATAAAATTGTAAAAATCCAGGAGCTGGCCGTTAAAATGGGAAAACCGCTTATCGGGCTGAACGACTCAGGCGGAGCCCGCATACAGGAAGGCGTACAAAGTTTGGCCGGTTATGCCGATATCTTTTACAACAACGTCATCTCATCCGGGGTAATCCCTCAAATAAGCGTCATTCTTGGCCCCTGTGCCGGAGGTGCGGTCTACTCCCCTGCCCTGACAGATTTTATCTTCATGGTAAATAATACAAGCCACATGTTTGTTACCGGTCCCGAAGTTATAAAAACGGTAACGCACGAGGATGTCAGCAAGGAAGAACTGGGTGGTGCCGAAACACACGCCAGCAAAAGCGGTGTGGCCCACTTTACAGGGGAAAGCGAAGAGCACGTACTGATGATGGTGCGTGAGCTGATGAGCTTTTTGCCGCTAAACAACATGGAAGAGCCGATTGAGAAGATCCCAACCGATCCAATTGACCGTATTGATGAATCCCTCAACGAGATTGTCCCCGTTGATCCCAATAAACCATACGACATGAAAGACATCATTTACAAGATTGTGGATGATGAACATTTTCTGGAAGTACAGCCACATTACGCTGCAAATATCATTATCGGGTTTGCTCGTTTCGGAGGACGATCAGTTGGCGTTGTTGCCAACCAGCCGGCAAATTTCGCAGGGGTACTCGACATCAACTCATCAGTAAAAGCAGCCCGTTTTGTCCGCTTTTGCGATGCATTCAACATCCCGCTGGTTACCCTGGTCGATGTTCCCGGGTTCTTACCAGGCACACAGCAAGAGTTTGGCGGGATTATCAAGCACGGGGCAAAACTGCTTTATGCCTATGCCGAAGCCACTGTTCCAAAAATCACCGTGATCACCCGAAAAGCTTATGGCGGTGCGTACGATGTCATGTCGAGCAAGCACATTGGTGCTGATGTCAATTATGCCTACCCGACTGCCGAGATTGCCGTGATGGGGCCTGAAGGGGCAATAAACATTTTGCACCGCAATAAACTTTCAGAAGAAGAAAAAGCAAAAGCAGTTGAAGAATATCGCGACACTTTTGCCAACCCTTACCGGGCCGCATCGCTAGGCTATATTGATGAAATCATTTACCCCAAAGATACCCGCGTAAAAATTATCAGCGCCCTGGACATGACCCATAACAAGCGAAAATCTAACCTTCCGCGAAAACATGGTAATATTCCGCTGTAAGAGTTAAAAAGATAAAGCAGAAAGTTCCTTCAAACGAGGGAACTTTTTTTATTTCATGCCGCTATCGGGCATTTCAGGAAGAATTACATTCAGCCTCGGTTGCAGCAATTATTTGCAAATAATAAATACAAATAACTTTTTTTAAGAATTGGGAATCTTTCGATTTTTCTGATTTTATTAATTTCGACACCGCAAAATAAGAATGACTTTCAGTATTCTGAGCAAATACTGAATCGATCAATTCATAATCCTCTACTAAATCTGTGTAATAATGAAAACAAAACATTTGAAATCATTTAAAATGCGTTTGGGGTATTTCCTGCCCGTCATTATCTTCTTGTTGGTCTCTTCCTGCTCAAAGAAAGAACACAACGAAAGGATCATTTATAACAGAGAGTACAAACAGCAAATCCTGGATGGATTAGAGAAGCTAAAAATGTTCATGATTACGTCTTCTTCTCCCGGGATGTCGGTTTCAGTTTCAATTGACGGAAAAACGGTTTGGTCGCAGGGACTAGGCACTGCCAACAAAGAACTGCATGTTCCGGTTACTCCTGCAACAAAATTCCGCATCGGAAGAACCTCATCCATGTTTACAGCTTTTCTGATTGCAAAACTTCAGGAAGAAGGAAAACTGCACACTGACAGCTCCCTGTACAGTTATATCCCTGAATACCCAAAAAAACAATGGGATTTCACGTTAAAACAACTCGGAACCTATTCTTCCGGGCTTAGCGAAGAAAACTTATCTGACCTTCTTATGAAGGGCGAACTAAAGAACCTGAAAGAATATATTACAAAATACCAGGACACCCCACTAACCTATGAACCCAACACCTATTTTTCCCCATCGGATTACAGTACCTGCCTGCTGGGGATTGTAGCTGAAAGCATCACAAAAAAAAGCTACCCAAAACTTGTAAAAGAAATGATACTGGACACGTTGGGGCTAGATGAAACATTGATTGACTCTCCTTATTTTATAACAGAAAATCGTTCGGCCCCCTACTATCAAAATTATATCGCACAATTAACCAACTCCCCCAGCCTGGATTTCAGATTTTGCGAACCGGCAGTCGGATATTTGTCAACTGCCGATGATTTGAATAAAATCGGGCAAAGTATACTCTTCTCTGATTTCTTCTCCAATGAATCAAAAGAGCTATTCTTCACCAAAAACCGTCTCCTGCAAGGTTTGGAAACGAAACGCAGTTTTGGATGGTGGATATTTACCGACAACTTTGACCGGGAAATATACGCGCAAATAGGTTCCACAATTGGTGGTAGTTCAATCTTGCTGATCTATCCGCAACAGAAGCTTGTTCTTTCAGCCTGCTTAAACCTGGAGGACGAAAATATCAATATACCGGCGTTACAGGTCGCAGAAATCTTCCTTTCGAAAATAGATCCCCGTTCCAAGCAGGAAGCTGAAACCAAGGAGGATAAAAAAGGAAGTAAAGACAACAACAAAGAATAATTGAAAATCTCAAAAGATACTCTCTGAGCCTGGCTTACGGTCAGGCTTTTTTTCATTTTTATCGATCCGGCACTTACCTAAAGTCATAAAAAAAGGCACCCGAACAGGATGCCTCATTTCAATATCTCTGGATGAAATTACCAGGCAAATAATGGTAAATCTTTCATCATCGCGTTAACACGTTTTCTGACAGAAGTGATTACTTCCTCATTTTCAACGTCGCTCAATACTTCGTCAATCAGATCGACAATAACAGGCATAGTATCTTCTTTCAAACCACGGGTTGTAATTGCCGGTGTTCCGACACGCAAACCAGAAGTAGTAAAAGGTGAACGGCTATCAAACGGAACCATATTTTTATTGATGGTGATATCGGCACGCACCAAGGCATTTTCAGCTGTTTTCCCTGTTAAATCAGGAAACTTGGTACGAAGGTCAATCAACATGCTGTGATTATCAGTACCTCCTGAAATCACTTTGTACCCTTTATCAACAAAAGCCTGTGCCATTACCGCTGCATTCTTTTTCACCTGGGCTTGATAATTTTTATAAGAAGGATCAAGCGCTTCGCCAAAAGCAATTGCTTTTGAAGCGATAACATGCTCAAGTGGTCCACCTTGTTGTCCCGGGAAAACAGCAAAATCAAGTACTGCCGACATCATTTTGGTTTCTCCTTTCGGTGTTTTAAAGCCAAATGGGTTCACAAAGTCTTTACCCATCAGGATGATCCCGCCACGTGGCCCACGAAGTGTTTTATGGGTTGTTGAGGTAACAACGTGTGCATATTTTACCGGGTTCTCTAACAAGCCAGCAGCAATCAAACCAGCAGGGTGAGCCATATCAATCATCAGCATGGCGCCAACTTCATCGGCTATTTTCCGCATGCGGGCATAGTCCCACTCGCGCGAATAAGCAGATGCTCCACCAATAATCAGTTTTGGTTTGTGCTCCTTTGCCAAAGCTTCCATTTCGTCGTAATCTACCAAACCAGTTTCTTCTTTAACATGATAGGCAATTGGGTGATAAAGAATACCTGAAGAGTTTACCGGCGAGCCATGAGAAAGGTGACCACCATGAGAAAGGTCAAGGCCAAGGAACTTGTCTCCCGGGTTCAGGATAACACTCAAAACAGCGGCATTTGCCTGTGCTCCTGAGTGAGGTTGCACATTGGCATATTCGGCACCAAAAAGTTCTTTTAACCGGTCTATAGCCAATTGCTCGGTCATATCAACACACTGACAACCGCCATAATAGCGCTTGCCCGGATAGCCTTCGGCATATTTATTGGTCATCACCGAACCCATTGCTTCCATAACCTGTTCGCTAACAAAATTTTCCGAAGCAATCAATTCAATCCCGCTTAGCTGGCGCTGGCGTTCTTTTTCAATAATGTCAAATACAAGTTGATCTCTTTTCATTTGATATATTTTCGATTTTTTGAAATTACTGCAAGATTTCAGTTTTATAACATACTGAATACCGGAACAAAGTAAAGCGCAAAGGTAAGATTTTTTGCCACTCGAAGAAACGTATAGAAATCAACAAAAAGTGATTTTTTATGAACCTTTCGGGTGTGAAACAAACCTGTTTATTACACCCGCCCACATCAGCAAAAGCGCCAAAAGTAATATTGCTTCTTAGCTCCATATTTCGTAACTTGTAGTATCCTCTCTTATTCAGCTTTTAACCGAAGGGTATCCATTTTTTTTAAAAGAAAGAGAATCTCTCCGGTTAAATGCAAATACGCGATGTAGTTATGACATCTTTATTGATGATTTTAAGTTTGTGGTCATGCCTATCAAAAAGCTTAAAGATTTTCTGGACAGGAACAATATCGAATATATTACGATTCGTCACTCGTTGGCCTATAATGCCCAGAGAATAGCTGCAACAACTCACATACCGGGCAAAGAACTGGCAAAAACAGTAATGGTGAAAATTGACGGAAAAATGGCCATGGCTGTAATCCCTGCTTCTTACCGGGTAAACCTGAGATTGTTGAAAGAAACCACAGGGGCTAAAAAAGTTGAACTCGCCGAAGAAATGGAGTTCAAACACATGTTCCCCGATTGTGACCCTGGGGCAATGCCCCCTTTCGGAAACCTGTATGACATGGAGGTATTTGTAGCTGAAAGCCTTGCCGAGGATGAAGAGATAGCCTTCAATGCCGGTACCCATGTAGAATTGATCCGGATGGCGTATGCCGACTTTGAAAGACTTGTACAACCGGTTGTTCTGAGGTTTTCAACTGCTCCTTTGCATCATTAACATTTGTATAGAACGCTTTAAAATTGAAAACCTCCTGAACCGGGAGGTTTTTTATTTTTTTATCGTATTTTCAAGTCTTGCAATAACTCAAATTAATCATCATACAACACCACACACAGATATAACTTTCCGGAAATGAAACTTAAAGACAAACCACTTCTGCTGGCATCTGCAATTGTTTTGAGCCTGGTTGGCAGCACACTTTCAATGATAACCTTTCTGGGTGCTTCACTATTTTTCAAGCCTGCAAAACAATTTATCGAAAGCATCACCAACATCCAAAATATGCAAAAAGTTACGCCCCAATACTTCCTCATTTTAGGAACATTATCTGTACTTTCATTCATTGGCGTTCTGAAAATTTCAAAGATGAAGCGGTCAGGTTTTTTCTTTTACCTGGGAGCGCAGGTGGCACTGTTCCTTGTTCCGGTAATTGTTCTGGGCAGTCAGGCAATTTCATCAACAAATACGATCTTCACTCTGCTTTTCTGTGGTATTTACGCGGCTTTCTACAAATCATATAACTAAAAAAGCTTCCGGTAAACCGGAAGCTTTTTGTTTATTCTTTTTTTTGGGGATTAGTCGTTTGACAATGTCCGGACAGTATTCCGGTAAATTGAAAATACCCTCGCCCTCGAAATGAAACCGACATATTTTCCTTCGTCAATCACGGCAAGATTAAAACGGCCACTGCTTTCAAACTTTTCAGCAACCTTGTGCATCGAATCTTTTGGCGAAATGTAATGTTCAGGCATGTACATCAAATCCCGTACAAATGTTGTTTCGTAAATCTCGTAATCAAAAATTATCTCACGTA
>JBNKTK010000006.1:0-61571 GCA_050298035.1 Mangrovibacterium sp.
AGGTGGGGTAACTGCCTTGATTCTCGGGATCATCTGGTACTTTTCAACACTTGGAAAAGAAGAGATCACTACCATTTCAAATGTAGCCAGCAACTTCATCCTGTTCTCAGTCATCATTTTCTTTATTTTACTGGGACTACGGAAGAAGATAAATATCTACGAATCGTTTATTGATGGCGCTAAAGACGGGTTTAAAACCGCTATTAAGATTATTCCTTACCTCATTGCGATCCTCGTTGCGATAGGCGTTTTCAGGGCTTCGGGAGCAATGAATTGGTTTATTGACGGTATTGCCTGGATATTGACAAAACTTGATATCAATACTGATTTTATCGGTGCCTTGCCAACTGCACTTATGAAACCATTAAGTGGGAGCGGGGCACGTGGGATGATGGTCGATGCAATGAATTCGTACGGTGCAGATTCCTTTGTTGGTCGCGTGGCAAGCACCGTGCAGGGAGCAACCGATACCACCTTTTATATTCTGGCAGTTTACTTTGGTTCCGTCGGGATTAAAAAGACACGCCATGCCCTGGCCTGTGGCCTGTTTGCCGACCTTGTGGGAATTGTTGCCGCAATTTTAATGGCTTATCTTTTCTTTCACTAATGGGTAAAATCCCCGTCATCCTATTTTCTGCGCAATAATATTAAAGCTGATCGATAGTCTGTTTTAGTTTTACCAACTTCGTGAGCAGGTTTTCCAGTAAGTCGAGCTGCAACATATTTGCGCCATCCGATTTGGCAACAGCCGGGTTCGGGTGCGTTTCAATGAAAATTCCATCAGCGCCGACTGCAATTCCTGCACGTGCAATGGTTTCGATTAATTCAGGTTTTCCTCCGGTGACGCCACTTGCCTGGTTAGGTTGCTGGAGCGAATGCGTGATATCGAGGATCACTGGGCAGTTGTTCTTTTTCATCTCCGGAATTCCGCGGTAGTCAACAATCAAATCCTGATAGCCGAAAGTTGTTCCGCGCTCGGTGAGCATTACTTTCTCATTTCCACTTTCCCTGATCTTGTTAACAGCAAACTGCATTGATTCGGGGGCAAGGAATTGTCCTTTTTTAATGTTTATTACTTTACCTGTTTCTGCCGCAGCAATCAACAAATCAGTTTGGCGGCAAAGAAATGCCGGTATTTGCAGTACATCAACATATTGCGCAGCCATTTTAGCTTCAGCAGCTGAGTGGATGTCGGTAACAGTTGGTATGTCGAATCTGTCGCTTATTGCTTTTAATACCTTCAGGGCTTTTTCATCACCAATGCCGGTAAAAGAATCCAGGCGGGAACGGTTGGCCTTGCGGTATGAGCCTTTGAAAACAAACGGTATATGCAGTTTATCACTTATCGACAGGATTTTCTCAGCAATACTGAACGCCATTTCTTCGCCTTCAATTACACAAGGACCGGCCAATAGTATAAAGTTTTCACCTTCGTATTTTATTTTGGGGATCATGCTTTTTTTGTGCGAAGATACAATAATGACGAAAATCTTTCCGTGTGACGGTTCAATTCTTTTCGATGTGTATCCTAAAAATTATGGCTGGAGGCTTATCCGGCAATTCTGTGGGTTATTTATCCTGAAGGATTACATGGAATAAAACGGAGAGGGACAATTCGAAATAATAGGGGAGTGCAATGTTGAGATTAGTAGTTAATACCTAGCTTTTGGACAATAAAAAAAGTACCGTGTGAAATGATCATTTCAACACGGCACTTTTCAATTTCTGTACTATTTAACCTAGTACAACTATTACGTCACAATGCTTATCTTTTGATATCGGAATTGTATTCCCCGGTATTAACTGCTTGTCAACCCAAAGCTCTTTAATTCCTTTTTGCACATGATCGGGGTTTTTTACCTCGATATGGTAGGTTGTGCCGCGGAATGATCGCTGAATTTTGTAGCCATCCCATTCTGCCGGAATACAAGGTGCAATATTCAATCCGTTATAATCGGGCTGAATACCCAATATGTATCTTGATATTGCAAAAAAGTTCCAGGCTGCTGTTCCTGTAAGCCATGAGTTCTTTGCTTCTCCTGGTTTCCAGGCGTCTTTCCCGGCAATCATTTGTGAATAAACGTATGGCTCGGTTTTGTGGAGGTCACTGATTTCTTCCAGGTAAGCCGGAGCAATTTTTGAATAATATTCAAATGCCTGGTTACCATTCCCCAATACAGTTTCACCAACCACGATCCATGGGTTATTATGGCAGAAAATCCCTGCATTCTCTTTATATCCTTCCGGGTAGCTACTGATTTCACCTTTGCTGTAATCGTAAGTTGTATATGCCGGATTATTCAGTACAATACCATATTCGCAGTCGAGGTATTTTTTTACAGAGTCGAGGGCTTTTTGTGCTCTGCCATCTTCTTTACCGATTCCAGCCATCGTGCAATAACCATTCGACTCGATAAAGATTTTACCTTCCTCATTTTCGTGGCTTCCGATTTTTTCCCCGTAGTAGTCATAGGCGCGCAAGAACCACTCTCCGTCCCACGCATGTTTATTTATCGCGTTTTCCATTTCTCCGACTGCAGCCAGGGCTTTTGCTGCTTCATCTTCTTTTCCTAAACGTTTTAGCAAATCAGCATAGTCGGCTCCATACAGTACAAACATACCTGCAATCATGACGGATTCGGCTACACCTCCTGATTGGTTTTCCGTTGTTTGATAGGATTCATCCGGGTTTTTTGAAAAGCAATTGAGGTTAAGGCAATCATTCCAGTCGGCACGTCCGATCAGTGGAAGTCCGTGTGGCCCAAGATTGTTGGTAACATGCTCAAACGATCTTTTCAGGTGATCAAGCAGCGGCTGAGCTTTTGATTCATCATTTTCATAAGGGACAACTTCATCCAGAATGCTCCAGTCTCCGGTTTCTTTGATGTAAATCGTTGTCGACAGGATCAGCCAAAGCGGGTCATCGTTGAAATTTCCGCCAATGTCCGAGTTCCCCTTCTTGGTCAGCGGCTGGTACTGATGGTATGCACCGCCATCTTCCATTTGAGTTGCCGCCAGGTCAAGAATACGTTCCCTGGCTTTTTCGGGCACAAGATGAACAAACCCGATAAGGTCTTGGTTTGAGTCGCGGAATCCCATTCCACGGCCGATACCAGATTCAAAGAAAGAGGCTGAACGTGACATGTTGAATGTAACCATACACTGATACTGGTTCCAGATGTTAACCATACGGTCCAGCTTTTCGTCGTGGCTACTGACTTTATAGTTTGACAGGAGGTTGTCCCAATGGTTTTTCAGTTCATCAAAAGCAGCGTTAACTTTTTCAACCGTATCAAACCTTGAGATTGTTTTTTTTGCGTTGTCTTTTTTGATGACTTTTTTAGATTCCCATTTGTCGTTTTCATCATTTTCAACATAGCCTAACAGGAAAACAAATTCTTTTTCTTCACCGGGCTCCAATTCAATTTCAAGGCAATGTGAAGCGATTGGTGACCAGCCATGTGCAACGGTATTGGTGGGGGTGCCGCTTTCAACAACCTGCGGCATTTGGTATGAATTGTACAGGCCAACAAATGTTTCCCGGTCTGTGTCAAATCCTGCAATTTCCTCATTTACATGATAGAATGCAAAGTGATTACGACGCTCGCGGTATTCTGTTTTGTGATAGATGGTTGATCCATGTACTTCAACTTCGCCGGTTGAGTAATTACGCTGGAAGTTTGTCATATCATCCAGGGCATTCCATAGACACCATTCAACAAATGAGAAAAGTTTAAAATTTTTCTTTTCAGCAGTCAGGTTCTTTAACCGTACTTTCTGTATTTCTGCTGTTGCGTTTAATGGTACAAAATATAATACTTCGGCCTGTAGCCCATTCTTCTCAGCCTGGATTGCAGTGTATCCCAAACCATGACGGCACGAATAGTTCTCGACAGGTGTTTTGGCAGGCTTCCAACCTGGCGACCAGATAGTGTCCCCTTCTTTTATATAGAAGTATTTGCCATTATCATCGATGGGTACGTTGTTGTACCGGTAGCGTGTGATCCGGCGCAGACGGGCATCTTTATAAAAACTATAGCCACCGGCAGTGTTGGAAATTAAGCTGAAGAAGTCGTCGTTGCCCAGGTAATTAATCCAGGGCCAGGGAGTTTGTGGGTTTGTAATCACATATTCCCTTTTGTCATCATTAAAATAACCGAATTTCATATAATCCTTGTTAGGTATGTCTTACTTCAAAAAATTTTCCAAATGTATTGTTTATTGTAAAAATAACAAAATGAGAATCGTGTATTGCAAGGAGAAAAACAAGGATTACATCAACTTCATAACTTCGGATCTGAATTTGAGGAGTTCAGTTTTATAGATTTGAAAATATTCATTCAGAAGATGTGTTTTTGCTTTAATGAAAGTGCGGAGCATTTTATCGTTTTCTACGTCCAATAATTCATCCAAAAACTGCCACCTCTTTTCTTCAAACCAGTTTTCATCTTTTAAAAGTCTTCTGTCCCCGTATTTTTGAAAGTAATATAAATACACCTGCATGGCATGATGCGTATCGGGCTTTTCCATAAGCCTTTTCAATCCTCCTGAGTAAGCTCTGATGAGGTACCAGTTTTTATTCAATTCATCAGAGTATTCAACCAAAAATTTAATATTTTTTAGCTTTATGTAGAAACGGTTGATTTCCCGATTTTTTATATGATCTTCAAGTTCATACACTATTTCGGGAATGTATGCTACAAACTCATTCAAAAACTCATTTTCGTTCTTCTCGGGAGGCTTGAGTTTATTTGCCGGTATTTTGATATACGTTTTGTTGAAATACTTCACAAAACTTTCTGCTGATGTCATATTTTAAAGTATTAAACCACAATTTAGGTTGATTATGGTTAATTGTCAATGGGTTATATCGTCAATTTATTGAAATGATGTTTCCGGTTAGCAATGTAATCTCCCTGACGAGCAAAAATATTTGCCTTTGAAAAGTATTTATGTTTTGAAAAGCAATATGTTTTTACCCGGAAAATTCGAATTATTAAGAAACTTTATAAATTTGGTCAAATTATTTATTTAGTACCCAACACTTGAGAAGTAAGTCAACTTATCTGATGGCTTTGTCATTACTGTTTATTTTTAGCAATTGTCAGCCCGGAAAAAAAACATTTTATCCTTCTAATGATCTTAAATTTCAGTATTCCGGAAGGATTGACTCTTTACCTGATAGCTCAGTTGTGCTGATCGGATCAGCATCTTCTGTAACCTTTCATTTTGAGAGTGATTCATGCCCGGTTGCGATGAAACTTGGTAAAACAGGTGTCAAATACAACTTTGTATCTCTCGAAGTTGATGGCAATTATATTGAACGAATCAGGACTGAAGGTGAAACAGAGAGGTTTTATCAAATACCTTTGACGGCAGGTTCAAAAGAGCACACGGTTTCAATCTACAAATCTACTGAAGCTTCGGTGGGCGATATTTTGTTTTGCGGTGCAGTAGTCGACAAATTAATTGAACCGTCACCAAAGCCTGAAAAGAAGATTGAGTTTATTGGTAATTCAATTACCTGCGGTGTGGGTATCGACTGGAAAGAAATACCTTGTGACTCGGGTGAATGGCACGATCAGCACAATTCGTATTGGGCCTATGGGCCGAGGGTTGCCCGGGCTTTGAATTTGCAGTACATGCTAAGTTCGGTCTCAGGGATCGGAATGTACCGTTACTGGAATGTGGACGAACCATCGATGCCCAAAATTTATGAAAACCGGTATTTGAATACGGATGATTCAAAGAAATGGGACTTTACAGGTTTTACGCCGGATGTTGTCAGTATTTGCCTCGGCACAAATGATTTATCGGATGGCGATCACATTCATGAGCGACCGGATTTTGATGCAGAGATGTTTAAATCGAATTACATTTCTTTTATCGAGATGATTTATTCCCATTATCCCGATGTGCAGGTTGTATTGTTGAGCAGCCCGGTTTTGGAAGGCGGGGAAAATGAAATTTTGATGATATGCCTGACTGAAATTCAACAGCATTTTAATGATGCCAATGTTGCAAAACCAATATCAATTTTTGAATTTCATGATATTCACCCTCATGGGGGCACAGGTCATCCGGATAAAGAAGACCATGCCCGGATGGCAGATCAATTGATCCCTTTTTACAAGCAGTATTTTGAGTAGGGGATAGAGCTGTCTTTGGAAAAATATAATTTAAATTTTTTCGGTTCTGGTGAAACAGCTGTGAATTGCAAAAGAGGCTGTCCCAAAGTCAGACTAAGGAAACTTCAACTTACAAATTGGAAGCAACCTTGAAATTTACCCCTCCAAACCTCCCCTAAAGGTGAGGCTTAAAGTCCCCTTCAGGGGATTTAGGGGTTAGGAACTTGAGCTGAACTTACAATTTGACAGTTCCGAAAAAGTGCTCAGAACTTTCGGGACAGCCTCTTGCAATTTATAATTTGAAAGAGGTGACAGAAATATATAAACTGACTTTAAATGAAATCTGTTTCAACTACTTTTGAAAGCATATCAGTATAAGGGCCAGTGAAATTTCTATTCTTCAAAATCAATTCCTGTCCTATTTATCTGTTAACAGATATTTATTGATATTATCGATAAACATGTTTTTTGTGTCTTCTTTCGATCGTCCGATCCCTGCAGTCATAACCGGTTTTCCGTTCATGGGAATGTAAAGGAATGCCGGGATGCTTTGAATCCCAAATACGCTTGCCAGTTCCCGCTCATTTTGAGTATTGATTTTATACACTTTGATTTTTCCTGCGTATTCTTTCGATACTTCATCCAGTATTGGCGAGGCAATTCGGCATGGACCGCACCAGTCGGCATAAAAGTCAATGATAACAGGTTGTTTTCCCAGAAACTTCCATTCGTTGGGAGACGAATTATAATCCCATATTTCTTTGACGAACTGATCTTTTGTTAGTTGTGTCGTCCCTCCTTCACCGCTTTCTGTTTCAGAAACAGAAGTGTCTGGTTTTTTCTCGGCGTTACCTGTAGCACAACCTTGTAGGCTGATTGCTGCCAGCAGTAGCATAAATAGTAATTTTCTCATATTCTTGTTTTTATTAGTTTATTTTCAATAGTTGATCAATTTTTGCCTTGTCAAAACCGACAATCATTTTACCTTTTATTTCTGCCTTGGGATTGCACCAGCTAAAGGTTGATGTCGCAGATATTAAAACCTGTATTGCAGCTTTTTGTTGTGGCTGTGAAGCGGTAGTACTCTTTTCTCTCCCATTTTTTTAATAGTCCGAAGTTTGTACCCCGTTGATGATGTTCGCTAGTGTGCCATTCTCAAGCCACATAGCTTCATTATAGTTCACGGTGTTCTGATCCTTTTTGGGAAAGGAGAAGTGCCACTCTATGCTCTTCATCCAGTTTTTCTTTTAATTCTTTCAGGTTTTCAAAATTCTCTCCAAATATAAATATTTAAATATATACAGAATTAAATATCAATGATTGTGCCATAATTTTTTTCTCTGAACGCAACCATTTTTGTCAGTTTACAATCTTCTTTTGAGAATGACAAAAAGGAGGAAAAAAGTATGAAACAGTTATTAAAGTTTAGCTTAATTGGATTGCTTACAGTGTGTTTGTTCAGTTGTGACTTAGATGATAATGATGATGGCTATTCGCTAGGCAATTTTTGGGTTAGTTTCGGTTTGGTAAACTTTGATGGGGGTGATTCGAATGACTTCACCATTACATTGGATGATGGATCTGAATTATTCCCGGTTAATCAGTTCTACATTCATGACCTGAAAGACAGTTTGCGGGTTTTGGTTAATTATACAATTGTAGGCGATAAGCATATTGGAGATGATGGTGAGCAATACTATGCAAAAATCAACGAGGTAAGTAAAATCCTTTTTAAAGGCATTTTAGATATCACGCCTGAAATTGAAGACAGCATTGGCAATGATCCTGTCCATGTTGAAGATGTATGGAAGAAAGACAATATGCTGACATTTGAATTGAAGTTCTATGGAAATGGAAGTACCCACTTTATAAACCTGGTAAAGCAACCCGGAGAACTTACCGGTGAAGACCAGCCTGTTGCCTTGGAATTGCGGCACAATGACAACAACGATCAACCTGTGTACAGAATGTCAGCCTATGTGACTTTTGATTTGTCAGCAATAAAAATTGCGGGACAGGATTCAACAACATTTGTAATCAGTGGGGATGATTACAATGATGAGTCATTTAATTATGAAGGGGTTTATCATTATTGATGATTGTTGTTCATCATCAATTGGTTAAGATGGCACCTGTTTCCGAAAGGAGATAGGTGCTTTTTTACATGTAGTATTGGAGCAGAATGGCAGATAACGTAATCCGGATGATTTTTGCATTTTCATAATTCTGGTTAATGATGTATTTTGCGCCTTCTGAAATTCCTGAAAACTTTACACATCTATGAGAAAATTCAATGTTTTACTTTTGGCAGCTATTCTATTGAATGCCTGCACAAATCATGAATCTATGACAGAAGAGAAAAAAACATATGTCCCGGAAACATCTCAGTTGGCTTCGGACATAATGACTCCTGAGGTATTATGGGCATTTGGTCGGGTAGGGAACACCTCGTTATCGCCCGACGGGAAAACCGCTTTATTTGCAGTAACCTACTACAATATTGAAGAAAACAAATCGTACCGCGAGTTGTACACTGTACCGGCATCGGGCGGCGAAGTTGTTCGAATAACCAACACGGCATCCAATGAAGCTGAGGCCTGCTGGCGCCCTGACGGTTTGAAAATTGGCTATCTGTCATCCGAATCAGGGAGCATGCAATTGTGGGAAATGAACCCGGATGGGACCGGAGCAATACAGGTTTCGGATATTGATGGAGGCATTGCCGGTTTTAAATATGCCCCTGATCAGAGTATGATACTCTATTCAAAGGCGGTGAAACTTGATCAAACGGTGCAAGATTTGTTTCCTGATCTTCCAAAAGCAAATGCCCGGCTTGAAAATGACTTGATGTACCGACACTGGGACAGGTGGCATGATTACACTTACAATCATTTGTTTATTGCCAACTATGGCGAGGGGAAAATTACTTCGGGAACTGATATTCTGGAAGGGCAGAAATACGACAGCCCGGATAAGCCTTTTGACGGGATGGAGCAAATTACCTGGAGCCCCGATAGCAAATCAATTGTGTATTCATGCAAAAAGATGACAGGTAAAGCCTATTCGTTTTCAACCAACACGGATATTTACCAATACGACTTGGCAAGTGGTGAAACACGAAACCTGACGGAGGAGAACAAAGGCTACGATAAAAATCCTGTTTTCTCGCCTGATGGCAGCTTGCTCGCCTGGACAAGTATGGCACGCGATGGTTACGAGTCGGATCAGACACGTTTGTTTGTGATGGACATGTCAACAGGAAAGAAAACCAATTATTCCGAAGGCTGGGAACAAAATGCCGGTCATCTGAGTTGGAGTCGCGACGGGAAATCAATCTTTTTTATCAGCGATATTCATGCTACTGAAGAAATTTACCAGTTGAGCCTTGCTGATGGCCGCATGAACAGATTGACTGATGGCGTGCACGATTACCATTCGGTTACAGAAACTGCCAACGGTAAATTGCTGGCAGAGAAGGTGTCGATGTCGCACCCTGCCGAACTTTATCTGGTTGATCCGGCTAATGGCGCCGATGTGGCATTAACGGCTGTGAACAAAGGCCTGATGGATCAGCTGGAAATGGGCAAGGTAGAAAGCCGCTGGGTGAAAACAGTTGATGATAAAGACATGCTTGTCTGGGTTATCTATCCGCCACATTTTGATCCGAACAAAAAATACCCCGCAATTTTATATTGCCAGGGAGGGCCACAAGGTACCGTTAGCCAGTTCTGGTCGTACCGCTGGAACTTTCAGATGATGGCTGCCAATGGTTATATTGTTGTTGCACCGAACCGTCGTGGATTGCCCGGTTTTGGTATGGAATGGTTGGAACAAATCAGCAAGGATTACGGTGGTTTAAATATTCAGGATTACCTGTCTGCAATCGACAATGTGGCAAAAGAGCCATTTGTTGATGAGAACCGACTTGGGGCTGTTGGTGCCAGCTACGGAGGTTTCTCTGTAAACTATCTGGCCGGACATCACGAAGGACGGTTTAAAGCATTCATTTCTCATTGTGGTATTTTCAACTTCGAGCAGCAATACGTGACAACCGAAGAAATGTGGTTCGAAGATTGGGACATTGGTGGCCCGTACTGGGACAAGGCCAATAAGGCGGCGCAACGTTCCTACAGTTTCTCTCCGCACTTGTTTGTTGAGAAATGGGATACCCCAATTCTTTTTATTACCGGTGAAAAGGATTTCCGGATTCCGTTCACTCAAAGTATGGGGGGATTTAATGCTGCGGTGATGCGTGGCATCCCAGCCGAGTTTTTGTGCTTCCCCGAAGAAAGCCATTGGGTGCTTCAACCACAAAATGGCATCTTATGGCAACGGGTATTTAAAAATTGGCTGGATAAGTGGTTAAAATAAGCTAAACCGAGTGACAAAACGATACAGGCTGTTTCCGAAAGGGAACGGCCTTTTTTATCACTAAAAAACTGACAAACAGATATCAATACCGGCGTATGATTTGCCTGTTTTCTTGTTATAAATGCAATTTAATATGGTCTGCTTCAAGTAATTCCAAGGCACGGGCAAAGGATTGGGGATTGTCAGTGGCTATATGGTTTTGACGAAGCAGCTGACGTGCCCGCGGCAGGTCTTCCTTACCAATTCTCCGCAGAAGCGATTTGCGCTTTAATCTGAATGGACTAAACCCGGTAGATGGGCTGTATAAGAAATAACGTTGCCGAGCAACAAATACCTGATTCCTTGAGACACCGGATTCATCCTTGTATACCGACGTGTTTTCCATATCAACTTTGTACTGGTAGAGCAATTCGACTTCGCCTTTTCGAAGAACCCGAAAAAAACGTTTGCCTTTGGCCAGCCCATTAAAATAGCGTTGTTCAAAAAGCCAATCTTCTCCAAAATTTTGTATTTGAAATGATTTAATACTGGCTTTTTCGATTTTGACAACAGTGTAACTGGCTTCAGTATATGTTAGCAACTCATCGTGTAGGGCATCGTATTTTAGCGAAATGCCGTCCAACTTTTCACCATTCGTCAATACAATTGTGCCTTCAAGCCAATCGTTGAATAAATAAGGTGAACCACGCAACCTGTCGGTGCTTATAACGCGTTGGCTCATCAGTTTCACAGCATCCCAGTTATCAGCTAGCTGGGCTTTTGTTAATAAGGGGCAAAAAAAATAAAAAATCAGGATGAGCAGAGTTGGTTTCATAGGTCGTTGCTTATAGTGAAAAATTCAGTGTGTTCGAGTAATTGGCCATCGGCAGTGCGCTCAATCAGGTGTATACGATAGGTTCCGTTTACATTGGGCGTGTTGAAATTGATACTACCGTCTGACTGAGGGTTGTATTTTGGGTTCCAGTATAATAATTGGCGAAAATCAGGTTCGTTCTTTTCTGCTTTTAATGGCTCAGCTAATTGTACATCAGTTTGTAGTGCCTCAAAATCCAATTTTAGTAAATGATCTGACTCAGGAACTGTCGATGCATCACCGCTTTTGGTGTATATGGCCAGGACACCATCCATGCCCAGATCGCCATAAAAGCGCTGGTAAGGTACTTGGTCAACCCGGTCAATTACTTTTGATCCCATGTTTGCCAAATGAGACAAATCGCTTAAAGGAACTCCGTCGACCAAAACCATAGGATTTCCAGTCATATACGAATGAAGATCATAGTCAATGATGTCGAGATGATATTCTCCTTTACGGTTGCGGAAGCGAACAGCTTCCAATAACTCTTTTGATACCTCGCTAAAATCGCCCAACTCATAGTATTCATCCGGATCAACCTGTATCGCTGCCTGTCCATAAAATGGAAATGGAAAAGCTGGTTCATTTAGGATAGGCTGAACCACAATATCCGGAGCCTGGTAAATCTTCCGGAAAGTAACAAGCTGGATCGACTCTGTCATATAGTCACGCAGGAGTGGGGTTACCTGAAGTGCTGAAACACCAAACCCATCGTCTAACTTTCCACCAACCGACTCAACGACCAGTTTCAGATCATTGGTTTCACCGTCCTTTTGAGCTTGTACTACAATCTTACTGGTTCCGTACCTATTCGGCAGTAAAAAATAAAAACGACCGTCATCATATGTTTGGTAATAGTCAAAAAATGGTATTGAATCAGGGATCGACAGGTACACCATCGCGTTGGCAACTGGTTCGTCGCTGTTTAACCTGCGAACCATTCCTTGTAAAACCACACCCTCTTTGCTGGTTAGCAGGGACGTATCTTTTTCATTAATCTGAGTTGGGCGGTATTTGGGTGTCCAGCCCGGAAGACAGCGACTAACCGATACAGCAAGCTGGCTTCCTTTTTCTTTTGTTCCGGTCAATTGGAACGTTACTGCTTCGCCTTGCCTGTAGTTCTCTTTTAAACCTGAAACAAGATAATCAGAAGTCGATAGTGCTGAAAGTGCCTTTAGTTCGGCACGATTCACTAAAATTGCTTCATCTGTATTTTCGAAACGGTTCAGAACAACAATTTCTTTGCTTTCCAAAGCCTGGTGCTTCACATGCGGACTGTATACTGTGATTAAGTAGCTGCCGCTGGACAATGAATCAGGCAAATACAAATGTCCCGTCGCCTGGAAATCGTGCAAAGGTAAATTTGCGGTTTGGATAAGCTCTCCGCTACTGTTGGTTAGGCTTAGATTAATTACCTTAAAATGACAGTCGCTGGGGATGAATACGGTCATCAGTACCTCTTCACCGCTGACATAAATGTCCCGGTCAGTCATCAAACGACTACTGGTTGCATGTGTCCTGCCTGTCAGGATGAACAGGGCACCGAGCAAAAGCGCTATTTTATAAATTGATTTATTCATATACTTAACTTAACGATCTTCCCAAAATGCCGGTGGATTAGTTGCTTCTTCCTGCCCGGATGCAGGAATGGGTAAAGGTTGCTCAACATAGTGAAAATAAGTAATGTTGCTGTTAGGTATAGCCATCGCAAAAAAGCGTCGGTGAGCATAGGAGCTTACCTCAAAATAGCCAACAGCTCTCTTTTCAGGGTTAGAGGTGCAAGTAAAATTTGGCACTAACTGTGCATAAACCGGGTCAAATAGCTTCCCATCTGCTTCAAGTTGTGCATTCACCGATTTATAAAACTTATAGGATTTTTCATTCATTCCGAATATCGACATGTCGACAATCCAGCCTATCATAAAGACTGTGGTGTCGGAATCAACGAGTTTTGGATCTACAAAATTCCGAATGTTGGTCTGTAGAAAAATTAACTCGCGTTTTGTTAGGCTGTTTTCGTTTCCATAGGTTGCCGGTCCGTGTATCGGAAATACGCCTGACTGCTTAAAATTCTTCCATACCCAAATTGGAGGAGGTGGTGGGCCAAAAAGAGCTGGAGGAATAATTACATATTCCATCGTCCGTGGTAATGAAAAACGGTAATACTTCATATTCTCACTCACCGGGAGGTCTGCAAAGACTTTCATTCCAGTTAATTCCTTAGCCATCGGAACTCCATAGTCATCATATATATAAGTAGTAATTTTATCCGATTGTACATAGATAGAATCAACAGATACTGTTTCGGGCATCAGCTCATAATTTGATTCATATATCTCACCCTCGGCTTCAACTTTTATTCGATAAGTTTCGCCTGGAACAGCTGAAAAGTCAGGAAGAAAATAACCGGTTGAACTTTCGGACAAGGAATAACTGTTGCCGCTTTTATCGCTGATAGTCACTGTTGCCCCGGCAACACTTTTTATACTCTTGTCAGCATAAAAATTCTGAGTTTTAGATAACTTCACATAATTTACTGACGCATTGTTTGTTAGCAATGCCTCAATGACCAGTAAGTTTTCAACCTCGTCGAGATCGGCCTTGTAAACTTCTTCGCATGCACTAAGCAGCATGCAAAGTCCAGCTAGTAATGGGATATATTTTTTCATTAGAATCGGAAATTATAGGTTATAGATGGAACAGGGATGCCAATGACCGAGAATTTATACAAACCATACAACCCTCCTGATAAATCTTCAGCTTGGCGCTGGTAGTAAATCGAATATGGGTTTTTCCGTGCATACAGGTTATAGATTGAGATGGTCCAACTACCTTTCCACATGCGTTTTCGTTTCAGGTTTTCATCAAAAGTCAGGCTGATATCGAATCGATGATAAGCTGGCATTCGGTATTTGTTGCGGTCACTGTAGTAAACCACCTGCTCGCCACCATACGAGTAGCGTAACTCGGGTAAGGTGGTTGGCCGTCCTGACGACAATACAAAGTTACCGGAGATCCGCCACCGTCTTGAAATTTTGTAATTAGCGACTACCGAAAGGTCATGAGGTTTATCATACACTGACGGGTAATATTTGCCATTGTTGATGATTTCTTCGTCAAATTCATTATCGGTTTTGCGCATGGTTCGCGAATAGGTGTAGCTTAGCCAACCATTCAATCGACCGGTAGCTTTTTTCACATACAGTTCCAACCCATAAGCATAACCGTCAGCCTGAATAATGTCGGTTTCGAGGTGTTGGTTCATGACCAATTGCGCCCCGTTTTTATACTCTATCAGATTTTGTAAACGTTTGTAATAAGCTTCAACCGATGTTTCAAGCCCTTTACGGGTGTAATCTTTAAAATAGCCAATTGCCAACTGGTCAGAAATTAATGGTGAAGTATGATAATCACTGATTTTCCAGAAGTCAGCCGGCGATATAACCGAGGTGTTTGAGATTTGATTCAGGTATTGGTTTACACGCTGGTATGCCCAACGGAGAGAAGAACCATCATTTAATGAATACTTAAATGACAAGCGTGGTTCGAGCCCCTGCCATGTTTTGATCACATCATTTTTGCCAAACTTGAGCGAATCAACAATGTACTCAGCCGATGGGCTAAAATTCGGGTCGTACAGGTAAACGGTCGACTCTCCTAAAGCCGAGAAACGTGAATAACGGACACCAGCTGTCATGGAAAGGCGGTCGCTCAAGTCAACTTCGACTCCGACAAATGCGGCACTCCCCAAGGCTTGCTCATCAACTACCTTTTCTGGTTTTATCGAGGTCACTTCCTCGGTGGGGACAATCTGTCCCGGGTTTACCTGCTGCCAGTTTAACTGGAAACCGGCATTCAGTTTCAAACGGGTAGTTGGCAGAAAAGTCAGATTATATTTGGCTCCAAGGGATTCAATCCCGGTTTTTAGTTCATAATCCAATGCGGCACTACTTTCGTCTTGCTCGTAAAGACTGAAATTATACCGGCTATAGGAAGTATTCAAATCAGAGACGAACTTAGGGCCAATTGCTAATTTCCAGTTCAGGGCGCCGATCAGGTTATCGTATTGGTACAATGAATTCGAATTTAGGTTGAATTCGTCGGAGCTGGCATAAGCCATTAGTTTCATCTTATTCTTGTCCGAAAAATGAAGGTTGATGTTCCCGTTCAGATCATAAAAGTGTGCTACACTGTTCCTAAACTTTACATTACGCATTTGCCGCAAAATCCAGTCACTATAGGTTGAACGGCCGCCCAGAAGAAAGCTGCTTTTTTTGTCTTTCACAAAGGGGCCTTCGAGTGTAAATCGACTGTTTATCAGGCCTAATCCACCATAAAACTCCAATTTGTCTGTATTTCCCTCTTTCAATTGAACATCCATGACCGAGGCTACACGGTCGCCGTAACTCGATGGCAACCCGCCTTTGTACAGGACAACATCACTAATACCGTCGGGGTTAAGCATGGAGAAAAAGCCAAATAGGTGACTGGTATTGTAAATGGGGGCACCATCAAGCAAAACCAGGTTTTGGTCAGTATTTCCGCCCCGGACATTAAAGCCTGACGATAATTCGCCCACACTTTGTACGCCGGGCATCATAACCATACTTTTAATCACGTCGGCTTCGCCCATTAGTACAGGTAATTCTTTGATGGTTTTGGCGTTTACACGTGTCATGCTCATTTGTGTCCGTGAGCTTCCAATATTGTCTGCTTTTACCGTAATTTCATCCAAATTGTGGGTTTCTTCAAACAATTCGAAAAGCACTTCGCCATTCTCTATCAAATCAATTTCCTGTGGCCGTGGCTCAAAGCCCATATAACTCAGCTGTAACTGATGACGGCCAACAGGTAATTCCATTTCAAATTCACCTCGTCCATCAGTACTAAAAGTTTTATTTAAATCTTTTATTTGGATAATGGCCCCAATCAACCGGTCACCAACTTTCCCATCGGTAATCGTTCCCTTTAAGGTCGCTTTTTTGTAACGTCCCCGGTTTATCGGGTCACCGATGAACATCACCGTTTGTTCGTCATTCGAACGAACTGTTTCTCCACCCATCGCCCGGGGATAAAACACGATGGAATTTTGAAAAAAACGATAGGTGATTTTACTTTGACCGAATACTTTATTCAGTGCCTGAATCAACGGGATATCGTTGAAGTTAGCTTGAACACTCATGCTATCCAGCCATTCATGCTTGTAAAAAGTGCGTAGGTGATAGCTTTGTGTTAAATCATTCAGAAACTCCTGTACAGGAACCGATTGATAGCTTCGTGAAATTCGAATTTCCTTGATTTCGTCTTGAGCCGATACAAACCCAATAAAACCGAAGCAAATAAGACTTGCCAATAGATGTTTGATAGTCATTTGGGGTTAGGTAAACGTTTAGTTTCCCCAAAAATAACCAATATTGTCAGAAATACAAGATCACTATTCACTAAAGAGTAAAAAAATATTTATTAAAATGAATTATTTAGATCAGGGGAGTAGTATAAGCACTATACGGCAAATAATTCATAATGCTTTTTCTTTTAACGATTTAATTAAATCCCGTATTTGTAGTTCGAAGTGAAACTGAGCGGTTAATGTTTTTAAACAGGCTCTTAGCCCTTTTTCATATTTTTGCCCTTCTTATAGTTCTTTATCATTTTCCCAAAATCTTTATCCTTCTTTCGTTTTTCAGCAACGGTTGATTCAAAATGTTCCTTTTCCCGTTCCATTTTCAAATAGTTTTCGTAGGCCGACTTATCTATTTCCCCATTTTTAACGGCTGCTAAAACTGCACAGCCATTTTCTGTCGTATGTGTACAGTCTTTAAATTTGCAATTTTCGGATAGTTCTGCAATTGTTCCAAAGGTAATATGTAATCCGTCCGTAGAATCTGCAATCCCAACTTCTCTCATCCCCGGATTGTCAATTAAGATTCCGCCATTTTCAAGAATTAATAATTCTCTGTGGCTCGTAACATGTCGCCCCTTGTTAGTGCTTGTGCTAATTGCGTTAGTCTTCATCAGTTGTTTGCCTGAGAGGTTGTTCAAAAGAGTTGATTTTCCGACCCCCGATGAGCCTAACAAACAATAGGTTTTCCCTTTTTCTATACTTTCCTTCAGTCTTTCAATTCCCTGTTGGCTCTCATTGCTGATCGCAATTACGGGAACGTGCTTTATCCGTTCTTGAACCGTTGTAATCAAATTTGCTAATTCAGCTTCTTTGATCAAGTCGATTTTGTTGAGAATGATAATTGGTTTCACATGAGAAGTATTGCATATTGTCATGTATCTCTCTATTCTGTTAACATTGAAATCCCGGTCAACCGCTTGCACAATAAAAGCATAATCAATATTCGTAGCAATAATTTGTTTTTCACCTTGTTTTCCGACTGCTTGTCTTGCAATAATGGTCTTCCGGGGGAAAACAGAATGGATAAGCACTTTGTCGTCATCGTATTCCGAAATAGCAACCCAATCTCCAACAGCAGGGAAATCAGACCTTTTATGTGCTGAAAAACGGAAGTTCCCGATTATTTCAGCATCATATTCTTTTTCAGCAGTCTTTACAACATACCTTTCCTTGTGTTCTGAAATAATCCGTCCCACTCCAAATGAACCAAGATTTTGGTCTTTTCGATAATTTTCCAATTCGGCATTATATCCTAAATCTTCCAGTGTCATTTCTTCTGTATTATATTGTGCCTGCCCTGCATGGGCATTGTGCGTGGTTTAAAATACAAAATTTAGTGTTAATGGGGAAGGGCATTGTTTCGCAATAACTTAGCGAGCTGCTGTATTCGTCCCGAGATTGAAATGTCCGGTGGACATTTTAAACGATGGGGAGAAGCGTCTGCTCCGGGGACTCAGGATGGAATGAGGCGCACTGACGGACTAAGAATCCAGTGCGCCTCACTCCAATATGGGCTGGTTTTTACTATTTCCCAAACCTATAACCTAATGAAATTCCTAAAACTCTGTTTTTTACTTTATCTCCGTCATCAGTGTACGATGAGATATTAGCTAAACCCAAACCGTATGTTATACCAACTTGGATCGAATTAAACTCAATTCCTGCCCCTGCGGATAATCCGTACTCGAATCTCTTCAAATCATCTTCGACTTCATCTGAACCAAAATTAATATCTTCTTCGTTAGTTTCAGTTTCACCATTCTCGGTATATTCATATTTGGTTTTTCCACTTAATCCAATTCCAATATAAGGGCCCAAAGTCCCATATATTTTTGAGCCACCGAGATCAATAGTAGCCTTTGCTGTCAACGGAATATCAAGATATAACAAGTTCGTCTTGGTGCTATATTCATAAGTGTCACCCATGTATGTTTCTTTTTCGCTCATTTTTAATCCTTTGGTTGAAAGAAGCAAGCCAGATTCAAACGCGAATGTCTCATTAATCGGGAATTCGACTGTTGGTCCAAAATGAAATCCTGGATTCATTTCAGAATCATCACTATAAGTACCATAATCATCTTTTATTAACATGTCCGACAAATTCATGCCAGCTTTTACTCCAAATGTTTGGGCAAAAGATGTTGTTCCCAAAACAAGGAGTAATGCTACAATACCAAGTTTAATTAGGTTCTTCATGATTTTGATTTTTAATGTCCTACTCGTATGGTTTTTCGGTAACACCCCGTTTTTTTAAGTGATTGCTGGCCTTCACTTTGGTTTTGATTTTTTGTCACGTAGGGCGGATTATCCTTAGGTTTTTGCAAATCATTTTTAGATTATAAACTAGCCTGTAACGTTTTACGGCTTGTTAGATAAGGGGGTTGCGGATTACGTTCGTATCCACTGTTGCAAAAAGTTAATGCGTGGCAGGTTGCTCGAATAAGCACTTCAGTTTATGTGTTTTTTGTGCATGTGTGTGTCCAGTTCAGTGGAGTGAAGTCCCTTGCGGGCAGTTGGCACATTGCCCAAAGTATCTGTTGCCTCTAATTTTGCAATTTGTGCCGAATTGCACACCGATCGAAGATCGGCAGGAGCGGGGGGAGGATTTTTCGTCTATTTTAAAAATATGTATTGACCGCAAATTCAAACTGATTTATAAAAATTTCCTTAAAGTTTGAGATATTATTTTGCTCATAGAATAAAAGCATTGCTTTCTTATAATCAATGGAATCTACTGTTCTAAAGGATAATGGACAATGTTTATCATTGATGAGAATTGCATTGCTGACTATTCTTGCTGTTCTTTTATTCCCATCCATAAATGGCTGAATGTATGAAATCAGAACTAAGGCTAACAAAGCTTTTTCAAAAATACTTTCTTTCTTGTTTATCAAATTGCAGGTGTCTTGTAATGCCTCTTTTATTTGAAATTCATTATCTAATGGTCGATAATTGGTTCCCGAGATTCCGACGCGTCTTTTTCTCAAATTTCTTTCAACGGCAAGCTCTTTTACCAGAACACTATGAATATCTTCAATTTTCGAAACACTCAAAGGGGACAGATAATTGGGATTCTCTATAATGAAATCGAGTGCTTCTTTGTGGTTCAAAAGCATTATTGCTTCTTCTTTGGTTTTTCCGGCGGCAGTTTCTTTTTCTTTTAAAAGTTTCTCGGTTTCTAACAACGAATAGGTATTGCCTTCTATTTGAGAGGATTTCCAACTTAAATCGATAGCTAATCGTTCAAATTCTTTTTTGTATTCGCTTTCTGATAATTGAGATATATTCTTTTTGAACTTGTTTTGAAGCTCATTTAATATTGATAATTCATCGTCTGAGAATATGCTGGTCTTGGGAAGTATTTCATGTATAATTGAAAAATCAAATCCCTCTTTAATATCTCTCTCATCAATCTCTTTTTTGTAATATTCATCAATGTTAATAGGTTGAATTATCTTATAAGTGGGAGAGAGGATGTATTTTGTTCCTTTCCCTTTCCCTTTGATTGAAATATAATTTGCTGAAACTAATCTGGTTAAAAGTCTTTTCAGTGTAGCGTAACTTACAGAAATCCCCGCACCTTCAAAAATTTCTTTTGATGAGCATTCTCCTGATTTTTCTAGAAAATCGATTATTATTTGTTCTCTTGAGTCAATCATGTTATTGGTTTATAGCTCACGAATATAGTGTTTAAAGCTCAAATTTAATGATTTTTGAGCTGAAATCAGTTCTTTAAATGAGCCACAACGCCAGCCTGCCTCAAATCCTCCAATGCCCCTTGCTTGAACCGGTCATTTCAGGCTTCGTTAAGCTTCCGTTTGAAAATAGTGATAAAATTTTGTTTCAATAAGCCATTGGGAGGTGTGAGAGCCTCTCCCTGCTAGTCCCGATAAGTATCGGGATTGTTAGTGGGGCGGGCTACTCGACTCGGCAAACGTTTTTATTGTATTTTGCTTAATTCATTTATAATTTTCTCTATTTCTATATTGAAGCCATTAATTTCATTGTCATATTTATTAGTTCCTTCAGTTATGGCTTTCTGAATGGTTTTATAACTTTTTATTCTTAATTGACAGTATTCTTTTAATCGTGCATTTCTCAAATGGAGTACATCTGGTAAATCGTATGTATCTACTTCTTCAATAAGTTTCAAACTTTCTTCCCAGCTTTTTAGTCCATTATTTTTTATCTCAAAAAGTATCTGCTCATCAGTCGAAGTTTGTGGTAATCGATAAAGTCCAAGAGCTTTCTGTTCAAGCTTCACAAACACTTGCATATCTGCATCATATTTACCTATATCACTTGTGATGTTTTTAACAATTGCAAAAGAACCAATTGAAAAAACTACAGCTAGAATTCCAATTGTTATTGGTTTCAATAACTTATCTGGCTTTATCAAACTTGGGTAGAATGAATAACCGATAATTAAACCACTTAGTAAACCTCCAATATGTGCTGCATTATCAATTCCACCTTTTAATCCATTGGCTAGATTGTAAAAAACAAATACTCCTATACTTATCAAGAGAGATTTTCTAGCAGATTTTTCAATTAACTTGGTCGTAAGCAAAGCAATGAATACTCCATACATTCCGAAAATGGCACCCGAAGCACCTGCACTAATTGTTAAATCATTCCAGAATATGCTTGCAACACTACCTGAAATACCTGCAATCAAATAAGCGCTAAAAAATCTAGTTCTGCCTAAGTATGGCTCAAGTAATAATCCGATGTACACGAGTGCGTACATATTCATTAATAAATGAAATATTCCAATGTGAAGAAATGTACTTGTAAATAATCTCCACCATTCCCCTTCTATTGTTACTGGCCGAAAATTTGCACCCCATAAAAGCAAACTTTCATTTGAAGGCATTAATAAATGAACTCCTAATATTGCCATTGCAACAAAAACTAAAATATTTAGAATTACAATTATAGGTGTAACGAAATATCCTTCTGTTGGAGTTATTAGAGAAAATAATCCCGAAACTTTTTCTTTTTTGTTCAAAGGGGAATTTATAATATCTTCCTCGGCACTAACAAAATCCTTTGACAACTCAGAATATTGTTCTTCAATGTTTAAATTATCAATATCCTCTCTTGTTTTATTGAAGGATGCAAAAAATGAATCAATGTTTTTTCTATTCTTTCCCCAATCTACGATTTGACTTCCAGTGCATTCACTTTTCACACTAATATTACCAACCTCAATTTTTATTTGAACTTCTTCACTCCAGGAATTCATTGAGAACTTTGTATAAGCAATAAATCCTGATTCGCTTAAATAGCCAACGTTCCAGTTTAATTTTTTTACAGCCTCAAATGCCAAAACAAATAATTGCTTTTTATTTAAGTCAGAAATTGGGAGATTATCAATCTGTTTCGGTGAAAATCCAAATGAGACTTTACTTTTCTTTTCTGTCTTTTGTTTTTCAGTCTCAGTTACAATTTTTGCTTTATCGATTTCAAAATGTTCGCATTCATTTTCAAAATCAGCTTTTTGATTTGTCAAGCTACAAATTATACCTTGTCTTGGGTCAAATTTCTGTTTTGTACATTTTTTACAGTACTCTAATTGTTTAGTTCTATCCATTGATGTTAATGTTGTATATGTCGTTTTTAAATGTTTGTCAACTCCAGCCCGCCTCAAACCCTCAAATGCTCCTTGCTTAAACAAGTCATTCCAGGCTTCGTTAAGCTGGTGTTTGAAAATAGCTATAATATTTTGTTTCAATAATCAATTGTGTGGTGTGAGAGGCTCTCCCTGTCAGTCCCAATAAGTATCGGGATTGCTAGTGGCGAGGGCTACTCGATTATAGCTTGTTATTCCATCAATTCATCTGTTTCCCCATCATTCTTTACAACTTTCCCATTTGGCAACATCTGGTTGACAATTGGATGTCTTCTAGATTTAAAATGCTTGTTGTCTTTGTGAGCAAAAATAAAATATGGTAATGGGTGTCCTGTATTAAATTTCTTTTGAAAACTTATTTCATCAATTAACGCTCTAGGAAATTGCACATTTAAATTTCCTCGTAAATTAAAATAAATTTCATCAATACTCTCAAGTTGACCTAAACTTATAGATGTTCCTTCATCCTTATAATATCTTCGTTCATAATATTCTTTCACTTTATCTAGTGTATCATAATATGGAGAAAGGTCAATATTAACTTCATCCTTAAGAATTCTAAGAAGTTCATCAAGTTGATGTCTTGAGTTTATTTTATAAGAAGTCTTGTCAAGAATTTTGTGGATTTTTCTAATATCCCTTTCTTGTGGATCATACACCAAAGTTATTCTATTTCCATTTTCATTAATTTCAACATCATTCAAAGTTCTATTTTCAATTCGGGCTTGAATTATGTTTAGCTTAATTAGCTGTTCTATTGCTAGCCACAATAAATTACATGCTCCATCAACAGCAGTATTTGACCATAGAAATCGTCCTTCTATGTAATGCTCATCAGCTCTCGACAAATAAGCATTT
This sequence comes from Mangrovibacterium sp., assembly GCA_050298035.1. GTDB lineage: Bacteria > Bacteroidota > Bacteroidia > Bacteroidales > Prolixibacteraceae > Gaoshiqia. The sequence continues at coordinate 23,250 of JBNKTK010000006.1, forward strand.
AAACAAAAATAATAATAGTAGTTGTCTTCCATATTAATAAGCTATAACGTTTGTGTATCGTAATACATTAATATATTTCAGCTTTGGCGGATAGTCATATTCATGGTCAACTCACCTCAAAATAGCGTTCCCTAAAATACAATTTAAATTAACAATAACACATTATCGGTAATAAAATAACCGGCCCGGCAGGAAATTACCTGTCAGGGCCGGGTTGTCATTTTCAACGGAAAAGGGCAGGGGCTAGTTGTCAACAACAGCGCTTTGCTGCTATTGTCATAAAACAACTATTTTATAACCAATGAATTCACAAAAAAACGCTAAAAATACATGGCTTTGACATATTGAAAATTGCCAGGCAATTTTTTTATTTTGTGATTTTCGTGCTTTTCGCGGTAAAACTTTTTATACCAATTCTGAAAAAGGTTAGACTCTTTTGAACCGTTTTCAAATTGGGATAATGCCGATATAGAATTTGTAAGCCAAAATGAACAAAGTGAAATTGAGGCTCAAACAAATTCATAATCGGTATTAAATGCGGTTGCCCTGATTGTATGGCCTAATATGCGCCTCCAAATGGAAATTCTTATTACTTTTGCAGCAATTAATCCGTTTGTAATGTCTGACGAAAGTTTAAATCCGGTTGTTTATTCGAAGAATGTCATTGAGTTTGTGACCGTTTCCAACGAGTACTGCAAATTCGTGGAGTTGGCCGGGAGCGAGGATGCACGGAAAATGCTGGGGAAAGCCCAGAAGATTTTGCCCTTGCTGTACCTCAAAGCCAGTGTTTTGCCAGAGCTCGACAGCTCGGAAGAACTGACCCTGGAGCGCTATGTGACCGAGGTGGATTATAGCTTTTTGCAGCAACGGATTATGAACCTGTTGGGCGGGCACGACGACTACCAGGAAGTTTTTGACCCCGGCATGCAGTTTAGCGATGCGCCGCTTACCGCGAGCATTTCGGAGAACCTGGCCGATATTTACCAGGATCTGAAGGATTTTATCATGCTCTACCGTACCGGCGACGAACTGGTGATGCAGGAAGCCCTTTGGGAGTGCCTCGAGAATTTTAAAAATTACTGGGGACAAAAGCTGGTCAACTGCCTGCGTGCGGTGCATTCGCTGCTTTACAGCGGCGCCGAGTTCGACCAGCAAATCAAGCTTCCGGACGAGGACGATGACGACACAGGTAAACCCGATTGGTTGAATAACTTATTTAATAACCAGATAGATTAGAAGAGATGTTTCAGGAAAGTATAACCAAAGAAGAGCTTGACATATTACCATTGAAATCATTTGAAGGTGAAATTATCCTTGTTGAGAATGGTCAATCGCTTGATATGGCTTTGGAATACTTGTCGCAGGCCGAAGTGCTTGGCTTCGACACCGAAACAAAACCCTCATTCAAACGCGGCCAGGTCAACCGGGTGGCTTTGCTCCAACTGTCGACCGACGAAAAAGCGTTCCTCTTCCGGATAAACCGAACAGGCCTGCCAGCCAAACTGAAAGACATTCTTTCGGACCCCGATATTTTGAAGGTGGGCGTTGCCATTCGCGACGATATCAAAGCGTTGCAGCGTATCAGCCATTTCAAACCGGGCGGTTTTGTCGAGTTACAGGAAGAGGTGAAAGACTATGGCATCAACGATTTCAGCCTGAAAAAAATAGCCGGGATTGTCCTCGGTGTCCGCATTTCGAAATCGCAACGGCTCACCAACTGGGAAGTCGACGCGCTAACCGAAGCCCAGCAAAGCTATGCCGCTACCGATGCCTGGGTGGCCTTCGAAATTTTCCATTCTTTAGCAGCAGCACAATCATGACAGACATAAAAGCGACCATTGTTCTGAACAAAGGAAAAGAACAATCTCTCAAACGGTTTCACCCGTGGGTGTTTTCGGGCGCCATCAAAACAATCGACAATAAAGTGCAGGAAGGCGATTTGGTGCGGGTTGTCTCGGCCAATAACGAGTTCCTTGGCATAGGCCATTGCCAGATTGGCTCGATTGCCGTGCGCATTGTTTCGTTTGACGACGTTCCTGTAGACCGCGGTTTCTGGAAGCAACGCCTCAGCGAAGCCATCAGCGTGCGCCGTTCGCTGGGTTTGCTCGACTGCGCCGAAACCAACGTTTTTCGCCTTATTCATGGCGAAGGCGACGGCATGCCCGGACTGATTGTTGATTTCTACAACGGGACGGCTGTCTTCCAGGCGCATTCCATCGGCATGTACCTGATCCGGATGGAACTGGCCGAGCTGCTGAAAGAGCTGCTGGGCGACAAGCTTCAGGCAGTGTACGACAAAAGCGATAAAACCCTTCCGTTTAAAGCCGATATTGAGCCCGAAAACGGGTACCTGCTCGGAACTTCGGAACCGACAATCGTGCAGGAATACGGTAATTTGTTCCGGGTTGACTGGGTGGAAGGGCAGAAGACCGGCTTTTTTATCGACCAGCGCGAAAATCGCCGTTTGGTGCAGCAATATGCTGCCGGCCGCGATGTGATGAACATGTTTTGCTACAGCGGTGGCTTTTCGTTTTATGCCATGCGCGGTGGCGCCAACCTGGTTAATTCGGTCGATGCTTCGGCCAAAGCCATTGAGCTGACCAACCAAAACGTGGAGCTGAACTTTAAAGGCGACGACCGTCACGAGGCTTTTGTGGCCGATGCATTCGAATTCATGCGCGACATCAAAGACAAATACGACCTGATCATCCTCGACCCACCGGCCTTTGCGAAACACCGGGGCGCGCTGCACCAGGCCCTGCAGGCCTACAAGAGGCTAAATGCCCGGGCTTTTGAGCAAATCCGTCCGGGAGGCATTGTTTTCACGTTTAGCTGTTCGCAGGTGGTGACCAAAGAGAAGTTCCGCGAAGCTGTCTTTTCAGGGGCGGCCATCTCCGGTCGCAAGGTGCGAATACTGCACCAACTCAACCAACCGGCCGATCACCCGATCAATATCTACCACCCCGAAGGCGAATACCTGAAAGGCCTGGTACTGTATGTCGATTAACTTTCTGGATGCTGGTCCCGATAGTTATCGGGACTTGATCCTCGATTCTGGATTCTTCTTTGCGTCTTTGCGTGAAATATACTGGATTATGGATGCTTGATTCTCGATATTTGATTCTGGATACTCAAAACTCGAAACTCAAAACTTCTTCGCGCCTTTGCGTGAAATAAACTCGATTCTAGATACTGGATGCTTGATTCCCGAAACTGGAAACTGAAAACTGGAAACTTCTTAGCGTCTTCGTGTTCTATTAATTCCTCCGCGCCATTGTGCCTCTGCGTGAAATATACTTGACACTCGATTCTTGATCCTGGATGCCCGAAACTACTATGTGCCTTATGTGACTATGTGGTTCAGATTAGTCATTGGTCATTTTGGTCATTAGTGATTGGTGAAACTCGAAACTTCTTCGCGTCTTTGCGTGAAAATAAATAACCACATAGGCATATAGTACACATAGAAATAATCAAAATAGATCCCTTCGTGCCTTAGTGTCTTCGTGTTCTATTAATTCCTCCGCGCCTCTGTGGTGAAAATCGCTAACCGGATTCTCGTTGCTCGATTCTGGATACTCGAAACTTCATCCCTTTTTCTTAATCTCGAATTGATGTAAAAAAAACAGAGAAGTCATTTGCGGATTCAAAACAATCTCTAAATTTGTATACAGCTATGGTGTAGTGACTTGTAAATTCTTTCACATGAAAGCGAACCTACCTTCCATGTTTAACGATTTTCTTCTCATGACCATTTCTTTGAATGATTGTATTTTTAAAAGGTAGGGTCATTAGCTTTTAGGTTTCTGTGATTCTTTCATTATTTCCAAAAGGTAATCTCCGGTCCGAAAATTCAACGATCCTGCCTGATGCGTATTTAATGATTTATTTAATTTTTATTTTTCAATTATGAACATTTACGTAGGGAATTTGAATTACAACCTTAAGGAAGAAGAACTTACAGAACTTTTCGCTCAGTTTGGTGAAGTTGTTTCTGTGAAAATTGTAAAAGACCAGGAGACCGGACGGGCCAAAGGATTTGGTTTCGTTGAGATGGCCGATGCCAGCGAAGGCGCTGAAGCAATTGAAAAATTGGATGGTGCAGACGTTGGGGGCAGGAACATTAAAGTTAACGAGGCAAAACCAAGACCGGAAAGAGGTCAAAGACCAGCCGGAAGATCTGATCGTTTTCAGCGTCCGCAGCAACGTCCTGGACAAAGACGTGATCGCTACTAGGAAGAAGCCTTTAAACAGACTTAATGATAGAGGTTCGTCAGTATTTACTGGCGAACCTTTTTGTTTTAAAACCTGTGTTCTACTAATTTATATTGCAAGTCACCCCTAAAGAGGTTGTCTAAAAAGGTCAGCTTCTTGTTTTTATGCTTACAATTCATAAGCAAATTACGGGAAGCCGGGCTGAAAGCCCAGTTGAATTCAGCCCAATGCAAAACGAAGTGACGCGTTGGGACTAAAAGCCAGAAAGGAAAATCTTACGTCCTGTAAGGACAACTTAATCAATTTTGTTATTAAAACTGGGCTTTCAGCCCGTTGTTTATGCCGAATATTAAATACCCAAGGCGTTGCCTCAGGCTGAATTAAGCATGCCCTTCAGTCATAAACTTTCAAAATGTACGTAAACCATTATTCAAGTTTACTTTTTAGTGCATCCCCTCTTTGTTTTAAAACTGATCGGCCAAGAGCCCGCAAACCGTTTCGAGGAACAGGCTGTCATCTTCTTTAAACGGGGCAGGAGAGTGGCTGTCAATATCAATTTCGGCCACAAATTCGCCATCTTTCAGCACGGGCACTACAATTTCCGATTGGACATCAATACTGCACGAGATGTAGTTGTCAACCTGCGTGACGTCCTGCACCACCATTGTTTTCTTCTTTTCTGCTACCTGTCCGCAAATGCCTTTACCAACGGCAATGTGCGTATGCTCGGTAGGTTTGCCCGCGTATGGCCCCAATACCAAACCACCATCGTGCAGCATGTAAAAGCCAACCCAATCGTAGTGATAAATTTTTTCTTTCAGCAAAGTGCAAACCTGTTGCAGCAAATCATCCGGCTTTTCAGCTATTAGCATCCGAACCTCATTCAATGTTGACTCAAAAACAGCTTCCATTCGTTGTCGATTTTGTTACCCGGAGAATAGTTTACTTTATCACCATCTGGTGTTCGTGGGTAATTTTCTCGCAGTATTTGCATTTCAACGCCAGCGGTTCTTTATACACAACTTTAAATGATGTGGTAATCGATTCGTTGTTGGTAATGCACTTCGGGTTGAAACATTTGACGATGCCCACAACATAATCGGGCACTTCGACCACTTTTTTCTCAACTACTTCGTAATCGCGGATGATATTCAGGTTGGCATGCGGCGCAATCAACGCGATCCGGTTAATATCGTCGTCCGCAAAAAACTGGTTCGATACTTTTATGATGGCTTTGCTTCCCAGCTTCCCGCTGTCGAGGTTGGCCCCAAACGTGATCATGTTACCGGTCTTGTCCAACTCGAGGATTGAAATCACCTTAAACAGGTTTTCGGATGGGATATGATCGATGACGGTACCTTCGCTGATGGCGCTGACTTTCAGTTTGAGTTTCTTTTTTTCCGGGTCTTTCATGGCGTGGTTATTTTAAGTTTAGGGTGTGGGCAATAATGGCTTCGCGGGCATAAACACCATTTCGGGCTTGTTCGAAATAGTAGGCTTTCTCGTTTTGATCAACATCGGGGTGGATTTCGTTCACCCGTGGCAGCGGATGCAAAATGCGCATGTTTGGCTTTGTATTTTTTAGCATGCTGTTCCGCAGGATATACACGTTTTTCACCTGCTCGTATTCAATCGGGTCGGAGAAACGTTCCTTTTGCACCCTTGTCATGTATACAATGTCTGCCTCCGAAATAATGTCGGTGAATTCGCGGTGTTCGAAATACCTGATGCCCTTGTCTCTCAGGTAGATTTTGTATTCCTCCGGCATTTGCAGTTCGTCTGGTGCAATAAAGTTGAAAATAGGGTTCTCGAACTGCGACATGGCCATCAGCAGCGAATGTACCGTGCGCCCGTATTTCAGGTCGCCAACCATGAAAATATTCAGGTTGTCCAGTGTTTTCTGTGTTTTGATGATGGAGTACATGTCAAGCAGGGTCTGGGTCGGGTGCTGGTTGGCCCCGTCGCCGGCATTGATAATTGGCACTGAAGAGATTTCTGATGCATACCGGGCGCTCCCTTCAAGCGGGTGGCGCATCACAATCAGGTCGGCATAATTGGACACCATGCGGATGGTGTCGTGCAGGGTTTCGCCTTTGGTCACGCTGGACGAGCTGGAGTCGGAGAACCCGATAATTCGTCCACCCAGTCGGTTGATGGCCGTCTCGAAGCTGAGCCTCGTGCGGGTTGACGGTTCAAAAAACAGCGATGCAACAACTTTTCCGTCGAGCAGCTTTTGATTCGGGTTCTTTTCAAAATCCGCGGCCAGTTCCATGATACGGAGGTACTCTTCCTTCGTATAGTCGGTGATGGATATCAGATCTTTCTTCATTTATCGTTTTTTTAGTTTTTTTTCTTTTCGCAAAAAAAAACCAACAGGAATAGAATTCACTGTTGGTTTCTCATTACCGGTAATCCCGGCAACCAATTATGGTCAAAATGATGTTTCAATGTAATAACGTTACGTCTGAGTTTTGGGAAAACATTTGTCGAGCGGTTCATGCCACTCATGGAAAATTCATATTGAATGACCAGACGTTTCATTAAAATCCAAAATTAAAGATTGCAATTTTTAAAATGTATGATTTTGAACATGATTTATTACCGTTTTATTAACAGAAGCTGGTTATTCAATCAACTGAACAACAACCCCTTCAATTTTTCTGAATAATTCAAATATCCGCTCTGCTTCACTTTCCCGTATGGCTGATTTAATCCTGCAGCGCAAATCGAATTCATTTTTTTTCTGCGGGAGATTTTCGTCCTTGAATACTTTCATGACGTTGTTCATGTTCAGGTAATCAAATTCAACCCAAAAGCCGGTTTCAACAAGTTTATCAACTAATTCGGCATTATTCAGCGCATCTGCTGCGGCCTCCCGGTAAGCATTGATCAGTCCGCTTACACCCAGCAAGGTTCCGCCAAAATAACGGACAACAACAACCAAAATATTGGTCAGGTCTAATCGCTGTATTTGTCCCAGGATAGGCTTCCCGGCCGTTGATGAAGGCTCCCCGTCGTCGTTTGCCCGGAATAACTTTTTATCGGCTCCCAAACGCCAGGCATAGCAGTGGTGGCGTGCCGAGAAATGTTCTTTCTTCAGCGCCTGCACCAGTTCTTTTATTTCATCTTCCGATTCAACAGGGTAGGCGTATGCCAGGAACTTGCTGCCTTTATCCTTGAATATCCCTTCAACGGGCTTTGCAATCGTTTTATACGAATCGGTCATCTTTCCGGGTTAAAAAAAAGGCAGATCAACCGACCTGCCTGTTATCTACATTTTCAATTTCTTTTCTATTTCGTCAACAAACAGCCTGAAGCTCTTATCAGTTTCAATCAGGTTGCTGACCGTTTTGCAGGCGTGCAGCACGGTCGCATGGTCTTTGTTGCCAATTTGCGACCCGATCGAGGCCAGCGATGATTTGGTCATGTTCTTTGAGAAATACATGGCTAGCTGACGGGCCTGAACGATCTCGCGTTTCCTTGTTTTGACCTGCAGATTATCAACCGACATGTTGAAATAGTCGCAAACAACTTTGGAAATGTAATCGATTGAAAGTTCTCTTTTTGAGCTTTTTACCAGTTTGTTGATCATGTCGCTGGCCAGCTCAATGGTAATTTCTTTCTTATTTAAAGTTGACTGGGCCAGTAACGAAACCAGGGCGCCTTCCAACTCACGAACGTTATTGTTGATATGAGACGCAATGTACTCCAGCACTTCATCACTGATCTCAATACCGTCTTTATAGGTTTTGCGCTTCAGAATCTCCATGCGCGTTTCAAAATCAGGCACCTGCAAATCGGCAGTCAGCCCCCACTTGAAGCGCGAAAGTAACCGCTGTTCCATGCCTTTCAGCTCGATTGGCGGTTTGTCCGATGTCAGGATTAACTGCTTGCCGCTTTGGTGCAAATGGTTGAAGATGTGGAAGAAAGTTTCCTGCGTTTTTTCTTTGCCGGCAAACTCCTGTACGTCATCCAAAATTAGCACGTCAATCATTTGGTAGAAATGAAGGAAATCATTCCGGTTATTGTTGCGTGTTGCTTCGGTAAACTGTGTCTGGAATTTGTTGGCATTGACATACAAAACGACCTTGTCCGGAAAACGTTCTTTTACTTCAATTCCAATTGCATGCGCCAGGTGGGTCTTTCCTAAACCTGAATTCCCGTAGATCATCAATGGGTTAAAGGCTGTACCTCCCGGATTCTGGGCTACCGCATATCCTGCACTGCGAGCCAACCGGTTACATTCTCCTTCAACGAAATTCTCAAACGTGTTATCCGGTTTTAATTGCGGATCAACCTGCAGTTTTTGAATGCCCGGAATGATAAAGGGATTCTTTATCGATGGTTTCCCCTCTGTTTTCAATGGTACACTAAGGGGTTTGTTCTGAATCTTGTTGTTATTGTTGGTTGGATACTTGACTGTATAGGGTTGGGCATTGGTTTGATTATTGCCCATGACCACTACGTATTCCAGTTTGGCATCCTGGCCAACTTCCTTGCGTAATGTCTTTCTGAGCAGATCAATGTATTGCTCTTCCAGGTATTCATAAAAAAACGGACTTGGAACCTGGATAGTTAATACTTGTGTGTCAAGTTTCAACGGAAGAATGGGTTCAAACCACGTTTTAAAACTAATTGCAGGAACATTATCCCTAATCACAGAGAGACAGCGGTTCCATACAGCAAGATGATTGTTACTCATTTTGAACAGCAGGATTAATATAATTCGACAAAAGTTTTCCCTATTTTTTTTCCCGGAAACAAATTTGTTGAAAAAAAAAGTATTAAAAAAATAAAATTTGCCTTGACTTTTTAAAAATAATTATAATGGCTTTAGAAGTCAGGCAATTACTTTTTTGATTTTTTTAGATGTTATATAACTACTTGATTACTAGTAATATAATCATTTGATTTTCTCTAACCCTCGGAAATAAAGAGAGTTAAGGTGGAAATTTATAATTTCAATTATGAAAAGTGTTATTTGCTGCTTTTCCTGAAAGCTTTTTCCAGCTTGACTTGTCGCCCATTTTTAAACGCAACAATACTTGCATCCGGGAAAACCCGCTTTGCATTTTCGTTTAACTCAATAATCTCATCCAGGTTATTCGAACCTCCCGTCATGTAATTATAAATGCCGGAAATTTCAATTTCTTCAATCTGCTGAAAGCTTTTGAATAAAGAGTTATTCGTATCCAATGGGGTAGGACTGGATATCAAATGGACTTTGAACAAGTAATCCTTATTTGAAGAATCGTTAATCTTTCTGGGTGAAATGTAAATATCCTTGCCCAAATCAAACGCAGAAAAATGAACATATCGTTTGGGGTTATTCCTTAGGTCCTTGAGCAGAAAGTCAAGACTTGAACTCAGTTCAGTAAGGTTATTGTACAATGTCGGATCATTAACAAGCATGCCAGCTGTTCCTTCATTGGAATTAACTTTCGCTAAAATCTGGTTGATTCCGCTGGCAGCTTCAGAGAAGTCTGTCATTAGCTTAGCCAGTTGCATGTCGGCAATGCTGTCACTAATGTCAGAAAAGTTTTGTGCAATATTTGAGAAATTGCCGGAACTGTTTCCCAACTCAGTTGTCAGTTTATTCAGGTTATCCAGAATCGATTTGATGTTTCCGCTTTCCGATGTCATCAGTTGGTTTAGCTGGTCAGAAGTCTCTCGCAGGTTTAAAATGGTTTGATTGATGTGCGCAAAACTCTCGGAGAGGTTTTTCCGGGCTTCTTCATTAAAAATATAGGTTACAACCGTAATGGCCGAATCGAGTGATGCCAGTAGTTGTTCAGCTTTATTTTTTAGCGGAAGTACCTGCATGCTAACCTGTTCTTTCAAATCGCCCTCAATTGTCCCGGGAATTGTATCATCTTCCAGGTAGTACTCGTCTGATTGATTTATAAGCAGTTTTATTGATTTTGTCCCCATAATGTCGCTCGATACGATACGGGCAACTGAACCTTTAGGTATCCTGAAATCTCCGGCCAGTGAGAAACAAACAACAAGTCTGCCATCATTTTTTTCAGAGAAATCAATCTCTTTTACTTGTCCAACCTGGTAGCCATTCATCGTGATGGCACTCGATTCCAGTAGCCCGTCAATATGGTCATAAACGGCATAATAGGTCGTATTTTGATTGAAGAAGTCAATACCTTTCAGGTAATTCATTCCCCAAATAAAAACGGCTATGCTAAATGTTATCAGTATTCCGAGTTTTGTGTATCTGGATAATTTCATCAGGTCGTGTTTTTAATTGAAAGAATAAGGACGTTTATTTTATTCGATAATACAATATTAAGAAGCATTATGCTACGAAACAAACAACGCGGGGAACTCTACCGCTTCAATTTTTGAAGCGCCTTTCTCAAAGGTATCTGATTTTCATCTTCAAAGGCGACAACAAAGGCCCCCGGGAATTTCTTTAATACCTCATTTTTTGTTTTTTGAATTTCTTCATAAGAAGATTCCTGCCCGTAGTAATACTTGTATTTATCACCTTGCCTGATGACAAAAACATTTCTTAGCCCTTTGAAGTTGGCCGGGGCCGGGTTAACGTTGGAAGAAGTAACGGCCAGTTGGATGCTAAAGCTAATCGCGGGAGTCTTCTCTGGTTTCGCAATTGCTTCCTCTTGCTGGCTGGATTCCGCTAATACAGTTTTGTCAATGTTTGTTTCATTATCAGGGTGAATGTCCGTATGGTCAACTACGTTAAAGTTGCTTTTGTCTTCAATAAGGGACTTGTATTGTTTAAAAGCCTTGAAGATGGAATAGGCCAGGTTGTTCTGTCCCTCTTCCGAGTTCAGGTACTGTGCTTCAGAAGGGTTACTGAGAAACCCGGATTCGATCAGGATGCTGGGCATACCTGTTTGGCGTAGAACCAGAAAACCGGCTTGTTTTACGCCTCTGTTCTTTCGGTTTGCATTATTCCGAAACTGATCCTGTACCAGGTCTGCTATGCTGATACTTTGATCAAGGTATTCGTCCTGCACCATTTCAAACATGATGTAGGATTCGGATGAGTTGGGATCAAAACCTTCGTATCTGGCAGAATAATCTTCTTCCATCAAAATCACCGAGTTTTCCTTTTTGGCGACCTCAAGGTTTTCTTCCGAGCGGTGCAACCCCAGCACGAATGTCTCGGTGCCCGAAATTGAAGGCGCACCGCAAAAATTTGCATGCAGGGAAATAAACAAATCTGCTTTGCTTTTATTGGCTATCGCCGCACGCTGGTGTAGCGGGATAAACACATCCCTGTCGCGGGTAAAAATAACTTTTGTTCCCGGTAAATTTTGTTTGATCTCTTCCCCCAGCTTCAATCCTAATTTCAATACAATATCTTTTTCACGAATGTTTTTGTAAACAGCTCCCGGATCCTGTCCGCCATGCCCCGGGTCAATAATAACGGTGAATGGTTTGGCAGGTACATTCCCTGCAATACCTGTCAGGCTCGCAACACAGGAAAGAAAAATAATAAGGACAACAAAACAGCGTTTGGTATGCATGGTATTTAGTATATGGACAAGCAAAATTAGAAATATTAAAATTATTTTGCATTTGTTCACCTGAATGTCATCTATGAATTTATATTTTTGCAAACCTAATGGCCATGAAGGCTCTTTTGCATTTGTTTTGATTCGAAAACTATCAACATACATTTTACTGCTCGCCGGTTTGACAGCCGGGGCACAGGAATTACCCGATTCTGTTAACGTATCGGGGACTGATTTGGAATTACTCCCCGACACGGTACCTCTTAGTGATATGAGTCTGGCAACCGATAGTGTTTCGGCCCAGGATACTGCGAAGGCCACGGTTTTAGAGGCTCCTATCGTATATAATGCTACTGACTCTATTATTGTTTCGCTTGACGGGCAAAAGGTTTTTCTGTACAAAAACGGGGTGGTTACTTACCAGTCGATTGAACTGAAGGCTGATTATATTGAGCTTGACCTGAATTCCAAGGAAGTTTATGCAGAAGGAATCCCGGATACGGCAGAGGTTGTGCAGGGATCGCCCGTCTTTAAAGATGGAACAGATGAATTTGAGTGTAAAACACTGCGGTACAATTTCGAAACACAGAAAGGGATTATCACGGATGTGAAAACTGAGCAGGGGGAGGGCTATGTGCACAGCGAGCGGACCAAAAAGATTGATAAAAACGCCTTCATCCTGAAAAATGGAAAATACACGACCTGTGATGCGGATCACCCGCATTTTTATTTGCATATGAGTAAAGCCAAGGTGATTTCGAACAAGAAAATTATAACTGGTCCGGCTTACATGGTATTGGAAGATTTTCCAATTTATTTTCCTTTCATACCGTTCGGTTTCTTTCCCAATTCGCCATCTTATTCATCCGGGATTATTGTTCCTACTTACGGGGAAGAACAAAGGCGAGGATTCTTTTTGCGGGAAGGGGGATATTACTGGGCTGCCAGCCAGTATTTTGATTTAACACTAAAAGGTGAAATTTACTCCAAAGGATCGTGGGGAACCAATGTTCAAACAAATTACAAGAAACGGTACAAATATTCCGGTAGGTTTTCATTCAACTATAATGTGAATAAATACAGCGAGAAAGGACTTCCTGATTATAGCAGAAGCCCGGGGTTTAACCTGGTTTGGTCGCATTCTCAGGATGCTAAGGCAAACCCGTTTCAAACGTTCTCAGCCAGCGTTAACCTTTCGACCAGCAGTTACGACAAACAAAACTCTTACGATGTCAGGAGTTATTTAACCTCACAGAAGTCATCCAGTATTTCGTATTCCAAGAAATGGGAGAATTCGCCTTTTAACATGTCTGCCAACTTCAGACATTCTCAAAACTCATCGGACTCGACCATGACAATTAGTTTCCCTGAGCTGACTTTCTCCATGGCCAAAATTTATCCGTTCCGGGCGAAAGTGAGAAGCGGAAAACTAAAATGGTACGAAAAGATTGGTTTTAGTTACACGGCCAATATTAAAAACTCGGTTTCTGCAAAAGAAGATCAGATACTGAACCAGTCGCTTGTAAAAGACTGGAAAAATGGGTGGAAACACTCTATTCCGATCTCGTTGCCCAGTTTCAATCTTTTTAAATACATTAATTTAAGTCCCAGTGTCAGTTACTCGGAACGTTGGTATACCTACGACCTTAACAAGCGGTATTATTACGACCAGGTGGCCAGACAAGAATATCTTGAAATTGATACAATTTATGGGTTTAAACGGAACTATGACTACTCATTCAGTTTGGGTTCATCAACCAATATTTACGGGATGTATACGTTCAAAAATCCAAACTCCCGAATAAAAGCTATTCGCCATAAAATATCTCCGTCAATTAGTTTCAGTTATCGCCCCGATTTTGGTGATCCCAAATATGGTTTCTGGGACAGTTATATTGACAAAGACGGTAAGGAAGTATTTTATAACCGTTTTGAGAAGGCCATATTCGGGTCTGCCGGGCAGGGGGAGAGTGGATCTATCAACTTTAGTTTGACCAATAACCTGGAAGCAAAAGTTGCCGCTAAAAACGATACAACCGAAAATGCTGAAAAATTCAAGAAGGTTAAAATTATTGACAACCTGAGCATGAACGCCTCCTACAACCTGGTGGCCGACTCGTTGAACCTGAGCAATATTTCTTTGCGGGGACGAACAACAATAAAAGGGGTCAGCATTAATATGGGAGGTACATTGTCTCCGTATATGACCGATACAACAGGTTCAAGGTTGATCAATCAATATGTTTGGAACCACAAAAATGGCTTGGATAAGCTTGGACGCTTGACGAATGCGAACTTGTCATTTGGGATGTCCTTTAAGTCGAAAAAGAAAGACAAACAACAGGGAGAATCTCCGGAAGGGGAAGAAATACCTTCCGGCATTGCAGAGGGGCCAGAATACTATGATTTTAACATGCCTTGGGATTTCAGTTTTAATTACAGCTTGAGTTATAATCATGCCAACCCGTTCAAAAAAGCAGCTATCAACCAAAGTTTGAACTTTAGCGGACGATTGAGCCTGACAGATAAATGGAACATGTCGCTGACTACCAACTTTGATGTTCAGGCCGGTAAATTTTCATTTACCACATTTAATGTGAACAGAAGCCTCCATTGCTGGAACATGAGCTTCAGTTTTGTGCCGTTTGGTCAGCGGAAAAGCTACAGCTTTACAATCAATGCCTCGTCGGCAATGTTGAAAGACCTGAAAATAAACAAACAACGCAGCTGGTTCGACAACTAATCCGAAAGGTAAGCAGAGGTGTTGTGATGAGTAGGAATTGGCTCGAGAGTGAACTTCACAGATCGAGTTCAGGTAAGCAAAAAACAGTTAAGGAATAAACCATGTTGTTGCTTAAACCAATTCACATTTATGATGTTATCCTTAAATCTATTTCATTATAGATTTAGGGAAGTTTTATAATACCAATGAATTTTATTTCTTTGCAGTCTATTTATTAAAAATCAATCTAAATAATTTGCTATGGCAATCACAAAAAACAAAATGGTTTCTCTGACTTATGATTTGAGAATCGAAGGTATTGAAGGAGAATTGATTGAACAGGCTACGGCCGAGAGACCATTAAGCTTTGTTTACGGGGCAGGGATCATGCTTCCAAAGTTTGAAGCGCTGCTCGAAGGAATGGAACAAGGAAAATCATTCGAAATAAATTTGAGCTGTGAAGATGCATATGGTGAAATTGATGAGAATGCAATCGTTGATTTACCTAAAAACATCTTCATTATCGATGGTAATTTTGACGAAGAAATCATCAAAGTTGGAAATACAGTCCCGATGATGAGCACAAGCGGCCAGCGCATGAATGGTTTAGTGCTTGAGATTACCGATGAAACTGTAAAAATGGATTTTAACCACCCGCTTGCCGGCGAAGATTTGTTCTTTAAAGGTGAAATCCTGGAAGTTCGCGACGCTAGCGACGAAGAAATTGCTGCCACTGTAGGTGGAAGCTGTGGATGTGGAAGTGGCTGCGGATGCGATGATGAAACATGCTCAACTGAAGGCGACCATGGTGGTTGCGGTTGTGGCTGTTAATTAATCTGGTTCTCTTACCGGTTGCTTCTGTTTTTTGCAGAAGCAATCGATTATAAATATCTATCATGAATAGCTTTGGACAAGTATTCAGGTTAACTTCGTTTGGCGAATCACACGGACGTGCAATTGGTGGTGTGATCGATGGCTGCCCGGCAGGCATCGAAATTGATCTTGATTTTATTCAGAATGAATTGAACCGGCGCAAACCGGGTCAATCAAAGATTACAACCCAGCGAAATGAATCTGATCAAGTTGAATTCTTATCTGGTATTTTTGAAGGAAAAACTCAGGGAACGCCAATCGGTTTTGTGATCTGGAACAAAGATCAGCACTCGAACGATTATAACAACCTGAAAGATATTTTTCGACCTTCACATGCCGATTATACTTACCTGAAAAAATATGGTAGCCGCGATCATCGCGGAGGTGGCCGTTCGTCGGCCAGGGAAACAATCGCGCGTGTTGTTGCAGGGGCAATTGCAAAATTGTTGCTCAAACAAGTTGGCATCAGCATCAATGCGTTTGTGTACCGCGTTGGAGAAATTGAACTGGCTAAAAGCTATAAAGAACTTGACCTGACCCAGGTTGATTCTAACATTGTGCGCTGTCCTGATGCCGAAACTGCCGAGCGGATGATTGCCCGGATTGAAGAGGCCGGACACAACCACGATACAGTTGGTGGAGTTATCCAGGGGGTTATTCAAGGGGTGCCTGTTGGCTTGGGAGAGCCTGTTTTCAATAAATTGCATGCTGATTTAGGCCATGCTATGCTGGGAATCAATGCCGTTAAAGGATTTGAGTACGGATCCGGTTTCGAAGGCACCAAATTGTCGGGAACCGAGCATAACGACATTTTTATCAAGACTGATTCGGGTATCCGGACAAAAACCAACTACTCAGGTGGTATACAGGGCGGAATCAGCAATGGCGAAGATATTTACTTCAATGTAGCATTTAAACCAATCGCGACCTTGTTAAAGGAACAGCAAACGATTGATAAAGATGAAAATGAAACAGTGATCAACCCGAAAGGGCGTCACGATCCCTGTGTGTTGCCCCGTGCAGTCCCCATTGTCGAAGCAATGGCTGCCCTGGTTCTTGCCGATCATTATCTGTTAAGTAAAATAAATCACCTGTAAGATGCCCCGAAAAAAGAGAGATCGCAAATTATTGGCCCCGCCTTCAATTAAAGGTTTGTCGGTTTTTGGACCCAAAAACAGGTCGGAACAGGTAATCCTTTATTTTGAAGAATATGAAACTATCAAGTTGTTGGATTACGAAAATATGACGCAGGAAGAAGCTGCGGTTTGTATGAACGTGTCCCGGCCTACTTTGACCCGGATTTATGAATCGGCCCGGAATAAAGTTGCCCGTTCGATGGTGGAGGGTAAAGATTTACTTATTCGGGGCGGTAATTTTCAGTTTGATGAAAACTGGTATTACTGCAATTCATGCCAGGCAAAATTCAATTTGCTTGCTAATAACGAAAAGAATTGCCCGGTTTGTAATTCAAAAGAAATAATTACGCTCAACGACTATTATTCGGAGGACTAAACATTTGTTGTTTCCCCTTCGCTTTTTGCGATGATGACAGCTCCACAACTGTCGCTCCACACATTTACCGAAGTCCGGTACATATCCAAAATCCGGTCAACTGCCAAAATCAGGCCCACACCTTCCAGCGGCAGGTTAACGGTGCTCAGGATGATCGTAATCATTACCAAACCAGCCATCGGAATTCCGGCTGCACCAATCGAAGCAAATAAAGCAGTAACAACAACAAGTACCTGTTGGCCAAATCCCAGCTCAATTCCATAAACCTGTGCGATAAACATAGCTGCAACGCATTCGTAAAGTGCAGTTCCGTCCATATTGATTGTTGCTCCAAGAGGCAAGGTAAAACTGGTAATTTTGTTTGATACGCCACTTTCATTTTCAACGGCATCAATCGTTAGGGGCAAGGTGGCGCTCGACGAGGAAGTCGAAAATGCTGTCAACAGGGGAGTAACCATATTTTTGAGGTGCTTATACGGATGCGCCTTCCCAATTAATTTAACGATAGCCGGCAACGTAATAAAGGCATGAATTGAAAGTGCCAGGATGACGGTAAGCATATAAATGGCCATACTTCCGGCAATTGAAGCAAGCTGATCGGCATTTCGGGCTACTTCCTTCGATACGATACCCAAAATCCCCAGAGGGGTAAACCGGATGATGAACAAGGTGATCTTCATCATCACGTCAAAAAAACCATCAAAGAAATTGATGAGTGTATGCCGATAGGCTTCGTTTGCTTTACTGATGAAAAAACCAAAAATAATTGAGAAGAAAATAATGGCAAGAATATTTCCTTCAACCATGGCACTGATAATATTCTCAGGGATCATGCGAATGAAAATGTCTTTTACGGAATGACTGTCACCGCCGATTCCTTCAACCGGGGCCGCAAATCCAAGGTCAACGCCAATGCCCGGTTTAATGATGTTGACCAGCAATAAGCCGGTCAGAATGGCAAACAGCGAAGTGATCAGGTAATAGGATATTGTTTTCAAGCCTAACCGGCCTAAGTTTTTGCCATTTCCCATGCTGGTAACCCCGCTGACAACTGAGCTAAAAATGAGCGGGATGATAATCATCTTCAATGCACGTAAAAATAAGTCGCCCATCCATGAAAAATAGGGGACAGATTCACGAAAAAAATAACCGATGAAGACAGCTATAACAAGTGCAATCAGGATTTGCCAGTGCAATTTAAGATTGATTTTTTTCATAGAGTTTGTTGTTATTTCACAAATCTAGTTTTTAAAAACATGTTTACCAACATGAATAAGAACAAATGAATTCTTTCTATCTTGCAGCACAGTACAGCACAGTAAAATTTGCAAATAATTTGAATATGAGTAATCGTTTAATCGGGCGTTTACCCAAAGTTGGTATACGTCCAGTAATTGATGGCCGTGAACGCGGGGTCCGCGAATCACTCGAAGTACAAACCATGAATATGGCTAAAGCAGCAGCACGCCTAATTGAAGAAAACCTGCGTTTCCCGTCAGGTGAAAAAGTTGAGTGTGTGATTGCCGACACAACAATCGGAGGTGTTGCCGATGCCGCCAATTGTGCCGATAAATTTAGCCGCGAAGGGGTAGGAGTTTCATTGACTGTAACGCCATGCTGGTGTTACGGAACTGAAGTAATGGACAGCGACCCGCTGATCCCGAAAGCCGTTTGGGGATTTAACGGTACCGAACGCCCGGGGGCTGTATACCTTGCAGCAGCGCTTGCCGGTTACACACAAAAAGGCTTGCCAGCCTTTGGTATTTACGGGCGTGATGTTCAGGATGCCGGCGATACAACTATTCCGGCAGATGTTCAGGAGAAAATCCTGCGTTTTACCAAAGCAGCGTTGGCTTCGGCCCAAATGAAAGGCAAATCATACCTGTCAATCGGTTATACCTCAATGGGGATTGCCGGCTCAATGGTCAATCCTGATTTCTTCCAGGAATACCTTGGAATGCGTACCGAGTTTGTTGATATGGTTGAGCTGAAGCGCCGAATAGACCAGGAAATATACGATAAAGCTGAATTTGAAAAGGCATTGGCATGGGTAAAAGAAAATTGCCAGGAAGGCGATGACTGGAATGCTGCCGACAAGCAAGCCAGCCGTGAACGTAAAGACTGGGAGTGGGAGATTGTTGTGAAGATGACCTTGATTTGCCGCGACCTGATGGTTGGCAATCCAAGGCTGGCAGAGCTTGGCTTTGGAGAAGAAGCCAAAGGCCATAACGCAATTACCGGTGGTTTCCAGGGACAACGTCAATGGACAGACTACTACCCGAATGCTGACTTCACCGAAGCTATCCTCAATTCGTCGTTTGATTGGAACGGCATCCGCGAGGCATTTGTTTTTGCTACAGAGAATGACAGCCTGAATGCGGTACCCATGTTATTTGGACATTTGCTGACCAATACGGCACAAATATTCTCGGATGTACGCACATTCTGGAGCCCAGAGGCCGTGAAACGTGTAACAGGAAAAGAGCTGACCGGACTGGCCAAAGACGGTATCATCCACCTGATCAATTCCGGTTCAACTACCCTGGATGCGACTGCACAGCAAAAAGATGCAGACGGCAACCCGGTGATGAAGCCATTCTGGGAAATTACGGAAACAGATGCAAAAAACTGTTTGGACAATACCCGTTGGTGTCCGGCTGATTCGGGTTACTTCCGTGGCGGTGGTTTCTCTTCGCAGTTTAAAACTGCCGGTCAAATGCCTGTTACCATGGCACGTGTGAATCTGGTGAAGGGTTTGGGTCCTGTTTTGCAACTTGCAGAAGGATGGACTGTTGAATTGCCTGACGACATTCATAAAACCCTGGATGAACGGACAAATCCAACCTGGCCAACTACCTGGTTTGTGCCGCGTGTGACGGGTGAAGGCGCATTTAAAGATGTTTATGAAGTGATGGCCAACTGGGGCGCTAACCACGGTGCTATTTCATACGGACATATCGGAGCTGATTTAATTACACTGGCATCAATTCTGCGTATTCCGGTCTCGATGCACAATGTCGATGAAAAAGATATTTTCCGTCCAAGTGCATGGGCTGCTTTCGGAAGTGATAAGGAAGCTGCCGATTACAAAGCCTGTCAAAATTACGGCCCGATCTACGGATAAAAATTGTATTTAAGCCCCTTTTAAATATCTTTGGTAGCTGTACCGTTTCTCTGGTTCACCGGATTTTGAAACGGTACAGCTAATCATTCCGAAAAAAAAGATAACATGAAGTTTAAGCAGGGACAATACGGTTATGATATTGATTGTCTGCAAGAAAAATTTACAACAATAGAACTTGTAGCGGAACCATCGCGTGTTGTGGTGGTTCCTGAACTACAAGGGCGTGTGATGACCAGCACGACCTCGGGCAACGAGGGATTCTCTTTTGGATGGGTCAATCACGGGTTGGTCAGGTCAGACAAACGTTCCGTGCAATTTAATGCTTTTGGCGGCGAAGAGCGCTTCTGGCTTGGGCCGGAGGGGGGACAGTTTTCCATTTATTTTCCACAGGGCAACTCGATGGAAATGCAAAACTGGAAAGTCCCGGAAGCCATTGATACGATGAAATGGGACGTGCAGGAAGTGATGCCAGAGATGGCAACTTTTGCCAAACAATTTACGCTGAAAAACTACTCCGGAACCGAGTTCAACATCGAAGCCACCCGCCGGGTGGGGATTATCTTTCCGGATGAAATAGCTGATATTCTAAGAGTTGAATTGGGCAAATCTGTAAAATCAGTGGCTTACGAGTCACTAAACCAGCTTAAAAATATTGGGGAAACTGATTGGAGCAAAGAAACAGGTCTTTTGTCAATCTGGATGCTGTCCATGTACAATCCTTCGTCCAACGTAACAATTGTGGTACCGTTCAAAAAGAATGGAGCCGGCCCCAAAGTGAAAGATGACTATTTTGGTCAAATCCCGGCTGACAGGTTAAAAGTTTCTGATGGCGTCATTTTCTTTAAAGCTGACGGTAACCATCGTGGAAAAATAGGTGTTTCGCCAGAAAGGGCATTGCCAGTTTTGGGAAGTTACGATGCCCAAAACGGTTGCCTGACCATTCTTGAAACGACAATCAACCCGGAAGCAAAAGGCTACGTGAATTCGTCATGGGAAGAAATCCAACAGGATCCTTTTGATGGTGACGTTATCAATGCGTACAATGACGGCCCGCTTGAAAACGGAGGTCAGCTTGGCCCGTTTTATGAGCTTGAATCATCATCGGAAGCTTTGGAACTGAAAGCCGGAGAGTCCCGTTTCCACTTACAGCGTACCTATCATTTTGAAGGGAGTGAAGAAGATTTGGGACAGATTGCTGTTAAGATACTGGGAGTTTCACTTAACACGATAAAACATGCTTTTGACTAAGACATAAAATTACCTTTAAACAAAAACTAATAAACTATCAAACACGTGAAAACTAAAGAAAGAGTCATTCCAAAGGAATACCTGGTTCCTTTTATTTTAATTACAAGTTGCTTTGCGCTGTGGGGGTTTGCCAACGATATTACCAACCCGATGGTAGAAGCTTTTTCCCGTATTTTTAATATGGGTGTCGGTGGCGGAACCTGGGTTCAGGTTGTATTTTATGGTGGCTATGGTGCCATGGCTTTCCCTGCTGCTTTTTATATCCGCAAATATTCATATAAATCAGGAATCCTGATGGGGTTAGGCCTGTATGCTACCGGAGCATTAATGTTTATCCCGGCCAGTTACATCGGCATGTATTACCCGTTTTTGATTGCCTATTTTGTGATGACCTGCGGTCTGTCATTCCTTGAAACCAGTGCCAATCCATACATCCTCTTTATGGGACCAGACGACACGGCTACCCGGCGTTTGAATTTTGCACAGGCTTTCAATCCCATGGGGTCAATTACTGGTATGTTTGTGGCTAAATCGTTTATCCAGGCACGGCTTGACCCGCGTGGCGCCGATGAACGTGCCTTGTTGTCGCCTGACCAGTTCGATGCGATCAAATCAAGCGATTTGCATACCTTGAGTAATCCGTACATTGCAATTGGCGGGGTTATCATTTTAATGTTTTTTGTGATCCTGCTTAAGAAAATGCCCCGGAACGAAGAATCAGACCATAGCCTGAACTTATTTGGTGCCTTGAAAAACCTGTTAAAGGTAAAGCGTTATTATGAAGGAGTAATTGCCCAGTTGTTCTACGTTGGGGCTCAAATTATGTGCTGGACTTTCATCGTGCAGTACGGACAACGTATTTTTGTTGAACAGTTTGGCATGACTCCCGGGGCAGGTGCCCAAAAAGCGCAGATGTACAACATTGTAGCCATGGCCATTTTCCTCGTGTCCCGTTTTATCTGTACATTCTTATTGAAATATATTTCGCCGGGAAGACTGTTGCTGGCCTTGTCAATCGGAGGTATTGCACTTTCATGCGGAACAATCTTCTTCCAGGATATTTGGGGCTTGTATTGCCTGGTAGGCATTTCTGCCTGTATGTCGTTGATGTTCCCGACCATTTATGGTATTGCCCTGCGCGGAATGGGAGAGGATGCCAAGTTTGGTGCTGCAGGATTGATCATGTCCATTGTCGGTGGAACCTTCCTGCCGAAACTTCAGGCGTTCATTATCGATATGGGAACTGTATTTTCAATGCCGGCGGTAAATGTTTCATTTATCATGCCGCTTATTTGTTTTGTCATCATAGGTATTTACGGGTACCGGACATTTAAAGTACATTTCCATTTTTATTAAACGAATCATTGTGAGAAAGCAAAAAGCAAATAGATTGAACGGTTATCCGGGAAAAGCTTTCTTCTATGATTTAGTGAATCCGGTAAGAATTATTACTTTTGTCGTGAATATTGAAGCAGGCATTAAAACCAGCTTCGTTAGAACATCAGTTAGTGTCCTTCTCGGGGCATTAACGCTTTTCTACATTATATTCAGATAAGTTGTTGGGTTTATAAGCCTGAATTGCAGAGGCAATTCAGGCTTTTTGCTAAACAATCAATTCATATCTATGAGTTTTAAATTTGAAGTAGACAAATTTTCGTCCCAGACCAAGTTGCAACAGCTCATTCATGCAATAAATGAGGCGATTAGTAATGGTGTTCTGAAAGAAGGGGATTTCCTTCCATCAATAAATAAGCTTAGCAAGGACAGCGGAATATCGCGAGACACAATCTTCAAGGTATATTCTATTTTAAAGCAACGTAGTATTATCTCATCAACACCAACCAAAGGCTATTTTGTTAACTCTGTTTCTTTTAAAGTGATGATGTTGCTGGATGATTTCAGTGCTTTTAAAGAACAACTTTATAGCAGTTTCCGGAATAACCTTCCTGAAAATTATTCAGTTGATCTGCTGTTTCATCATTACAATGCCGATGTATTTGAACAATTAATACTGAACAGTCTTGGCCGTTACAGTATGTACATTGTTATGAATATCAACAATCAGCGGATTGAAGAGGTGGTACATAAAATTGACCCCAATAAATTACTGATCCTGGACATGGGAACGCCTGACAGTCCGGAATTGGCCTATCTGACTCAGGATTTTAGCAAAGGAGTGATCGATTGTCTGAAAGTCGGCTTGCCACAAATATCAAAATACAGGGAATTTAACCTGGTATTTCCAGCTTCGACACCACACCCCAAAGAATTTATTGTGGCCTTCGACAGCTTCTGTGAGTCAAATAATATTCGCCATTCTGTAATCCCTAAGATAAAAGATCATCCAATAAGCGCAGGTCAGGCATTTTTGGCGATTAAAGAAGATGATCTGGTTTACATTATCAAGCAGTGCAAGCAGGCTGGTTTGGAACTTGGAGTTGACGTGGGGCTAATTTCTTATAATGATACGCCGATGAAGGAAATCGTTGGTACAGGGATTACCGTCATTTCTGTTGATTTTAGCGAGATGGGGCAAAAAGCTGCCCGTTTTATAGAGAGCAAAGAGAAAATTTTTGAAACACTTCCCCCTAAACTAATTTTAAGAGGATCGCTGTAGCCGAAGAATATATAAGCAGTTATTTCTTGGCCTGGTTAAAACGCTCCATTATCTCTTTTCGTTTCTTTAGTTTATAGAGGTAATTTTCTGTTTGAACGTGATATTTGGTATAATAGGATTTTGTAGCCCATTCAATTGCTGCATTCACATCGCCAAGCATTTCACTGGCCAGGGCCAAATTATATTCGGCTTTACTTTTTACCGTTGTTTTTGGCGATTCGGCATAATCCAACCAATAATCATAGGCGGCCTGCCAATCGTTGTTATTTGCCAGGGCGCTAATCTTTTCAGCATCATCTTTTTCGATAATAAAATAAGAACGGTTTTCACTTCTCCATGCAGGTGATAAGCGGGCATCCAAATCCAGTGCAACTTTTATCCCTGTTTGTATCAGGCATTCTTTAATTGATGGTAATTTGGGAAACAGTTTTTCCGGAGAAAGATCATAGTCAGACCAGCTAATCGTGTCAGCAACAATTAATTGTTTTACAATTTCTTTTGTTTTGGGATAGTACACCTTGAAAATAGCATCGTATTTTGAATCAATTGTTGCGGAATAGTATTTAAACTCATCCATATTTCCGGGATGAATCGTGTAACTGGTTATCATTTTATTATAGAAACGTTCCATCACCAATAGCGCATCCGTCTCAAACTCATCACATATACTTTGTACTTTGTTCCAATCAAGGTTTTCAGGCAACCTGTAAAATTTAATGTCCCGTTCAAAATTACGGTCCACGGGGATTACAACATCATATCTTCCTGATTCGTAAAGCAGTTCGCCAAGTACCTTTAGAGTTGTGTCTGCAGCTACACTATCCAGTACTACAGAACTCAAGTTAAACCCCTCGGTATAAAAATATCGTTGAAGTGAATCTTTATTGAAGTTCAAAAATTCATCATTTACGGCACGGTTCATTAGCGTGAGGCTCGTAATTTCATCAGGAAGCAAATCGGGAGAAGGAAATGCTGCTTCAATGGTGAGTACTTTATAAGATGACGTACATGCGGTCACAACAAAAACAAATACCAAAAGTCCCGGGAGTAGTTTCGAACGTATAATTGCCATAAGTTATAATTTAATACGAGCCCCAGTATTTTCTCAAAAACCATTCCAAAGTAAGTAAAAACAGGATCAAAAAGAATAACGATTTTAAGTCAATAAAATCCTGATAAACAAGCTGGTTTGTCTTTTGATCTTTCAGCCTGGTATTGGCATAAAGCTCCTGGCTCAACTGTTTAAAATCCTGTGAAAAGAAGAATTTCCCTCCGGTATTCGTTGAAATTTGGTAAAGTGTCTTAAAATCTGCGTCATTCCTTGCAGCTTCCAGTTGCAGTTTATTCACCTGAAAACTGCCTGATTCGCGGTACTCATTTTCACCAAGTCTAACAAAAGCTTCAAAAGAATAAGTTCCGGCCGGCAAAGTTCCGATATTCAGTCGATACTGATTTTCACTCTTGTCAAATACAAAGGAATAATTTGTCCCTTTTTCTGAAGTCAGGTTGATCGTTACTTCCGGTTCATTCACCGGTTCAAAGCTCTCATTCAGGAGTTCAGCCTGCATTAGTACCGGGCTGTCCTCGGCATACTCCGTTTGGCAGTAAATGTTGAAGTTATCTTCATTCGGTTTTAAAATCAGGTAACTCACTATTTTTCTGATCAGGTTATCAAATGACTCGTGTGTCCCGTTTTGCAGGTAGTTGTACATTCTCCAGCGCCAAAGCCCTTCACCTAAAACAATCCCTCGTTTAGCGCCTTGCTGTCTTCCAATAGCTATTAAAGGAGTTCCGGTCTCAATTGTTTGCACACGTTGGCTCATCAGTACCTGTAATTCAGGAGTTACTTCAATGTTGCCAAATGGAACAGTGAGCGGCGGCCAGTTCCCTATGCTTGCATCTAAATTGTCATCAATAGTGAACAAACTAAAATCCCTGTTCAAAACCGGGGAGGCATTTTCGGTATTGTTTGTTTGTTGAAAATTGACACCAACCTGCAAATTATTTAACCGCTGTAAAGATGTTGCTGATCCAACAATGTATAACGACGGCCGTCGGTTCTTCACCAAATCCGCCAATAGCTGGCTATTCGCAGCGGTAGCGTCAGGTAATTGGTCAATAATAACCAAATCATATTTATTCAGGTCAATGTCTTTTTCATCACCAGAGACAATATCCCAGCTATAATTGTTATCTGTACGGATTGCTTTGATGATTGCTGAAATGTCCGGGTGGGGGCCATGTTCGAGAAACAGGATTTTTTGTTTTTCGGAGATCAAATAAATTGAAAAATCAAACTGGTTATTCGCCAGGTTTTCTTCGCCATTAACCGGTTCCAGCCTGACTGAATAATTGTTGATCCCGGGCTCTTCTGCTTTTATACTGATTTTCTCCTGCCGGAAATAATCGTTCCCCGATATACGGATCGTCGATTCATAGATGGTTTTGTCATTTTTGATAATTGAAAGCCTTGTCTGTTGCCCGGCAGCCTTGATAAAAGAGAGGTCAACTTCAACAGGGAAATTAGTATCCAGATAAGCTGTTTTGTTGGTGTTTACTTTTCGAATGGCAGCATCTGTATTCAACGTTGTATCACCAACACCAATAGTATAAACCGGAAATGGGAGAGACTTACTTTTATAAACGGGGTCAGCTCCTGAGTTGTACAGTCCATCACCTATAATTACGAGGGCTCCAATTGTTGGCGCAAAATAATTATCAGTTATTGTTTCAAGTAGCTCACTGTAATTTGAACGCACCTCCGAATAGTTTACAGTATCGCTTTTTTGAGCATGTTCACCGAAAGTCCAGTAATCAACCTGAAAATCGCCAAACTCTTCTTTTGCTTGGCTGATAAGCCCTTCGCATTCATTTTTGAATTTCTCAAGTGATTGCGAATTATCAGAGGCCATTATAAGTACCGGCTTTATTCGTTTATGCTGCATCCGTTGAATTGCTGGTGCCAGCAATAATAAACTCAGTAAAAAGAAGGACAAAAAGCGCAACACGATCAGTACCTTTACTTGCGTACCGGTAAAAATGCCAGTTTGTTTTTTATCCCGGTAAAGCAAAACTGAAAGCAATGCCGCAAGCAAAATACATCCAAAAATCAGCAAGTAAGGATATGGTTGGTCAAAATAGATTTTCAATTTGCCAGAGTTTTAAGGTCACAGACCTATTTATTCTTTCCGTTATCTCTTCTTCAATAAATTGTTAGCCCCGAATTATTAGGGGAGAAATACTACAATAATCATTTAATAGTATTTAAAACAAGCCAAATTTAATATTCTTCTTTAAGAGCCTGTTCAAAAATCATTCAAAGAGACGAAAAAAACAAAATTTAGAAAATTTGAATATTTTGAAGATAAAACCCGCCTTCTGAATTATTTGTGTGATTTCACTTTTTCCCTTACCAGGTTTGTAAGTTGTACCCGGTTACTTACTTCGGTTTTCAAATAGATGCGGGAAGCATGATCTTTCACCGTTTGCAGCGTGATAAATAAGGATTCCGATATTTCCTTGTTGGTTTTTCCCTGGCAGATTTGTTCGATAATTTCGGCTTCACGTTTGGATATTTCGTAAGCTTTGCAAAATGATTCGAAGCCGGAAATAGCTGTTCTGCTCACTTCGAATCCGCCATATTTAAAGTAGAGCAAACCCGGTAAAATGGCGGTTTGGCTGAAGTAGAATATGATTGCTGCCAGTAGGACAGACCAGTGCGAATAGCTCATGAACAGAGTCAATCCAAAAAGTATTGCTGGTAGTGCCAACGAGCTGGCCAACCAGAAAACAGGAGCTTTTGAGGTAACTTCATTCTTATAAATAAACCAAATGGAAGAAACAACGAGGATAAAAATGAAATGAACAATTAACAGGATTTCGTACAAAAGATCTTTATCAACAGGCCTTTCAACGGCAACTTTGTTTTTAAGGTGGAGAACAATGAAGAACAGGCAAACAATACACAGAATAAAATAACTGATTGACCACCACGATTTTAATTGTTTGTCGACTAGTTCAATGCCAAACTTAATCATCAGGAACCAGCAGACAATCAGGAGCGGCAATCCCATAACTGGTATGACGCTGAGTAAATTAACAAGGAGATGATCAGATATTGTTACTGATCTGAACAAAGCATTGATCAGGATATTCCCCCAAATACCATAAAACCCAAATGCAGCCATAAACATGGTCATGTAGAAAAGGGAAGGGGCATATTTATATTTGGGGTTATTCTTTAACCGGTAAGCAGTAATTATCCCCAAGCCTGATATGCCGGCCGACATAAAAAAAGTAAATATGTACAGTACTGTTTTCATTGAATGGCCAAATTATAAAAAATGATCCGGCCAGCCATCCTACCAAAGTAGGAAAGTTAAAATCTTTTATCCGGATTATCCCTACTTAAGTCGCTAATTCATAAAACACTACTTTAGTATGAAGTATTATTTGTGAAGTGGTAGTAAGTTTGGTATGAATTCAAAAAACTTACACCATGGAATTAATTAATTATACAACATTGAGGCCAACGATTGGCGGTAGTTTCAGCAATGGTTGGGAAGTCATGAAAAAATATTTCCTCTATTTATTACTCGTGGTAATTGTTGTGGGAATATTCACCGGACCGGGAGGGGCCAATTTTAAGTATACATCCGATGAAGGTTTTCATTTCACACCGTTCATCTTCTTTGTTGTCTTATTTGCGACAGCCTACGCATTCCTTTTTGCACCAGTTATTACATACAGTTCCAAACTAATTTATATTGATGCCGTCCGCGACAAAGACATAGACCTGAAAAAGTTGATTGCCGGTTTTAATAATTACCTGAATATCATTCTGGCAAACCTGCTAAAGACTGCTCTCATTGTCATGGGCTTTTTCTTTTTTATCATTCCCGGAATTGTACTTTGCTGCCGGTTGGCATTTGTCTCGTACCTGGTTATGGATGAAAACCTTGATCCGATCCGGGCAATTGAACGTAGCTGGAAGCTTACACGCGGCATTGGTTGGAATATCTTTTTCATGGCAATCATGTCCTTCTTTATCGGATTTTTCGGATTCATTCTGCTGATAGTCGGAATTTTTCCTGCACTGATCTGGATTCATTCTTCATTTGCAACAATTTACCAGGCAGCCCTGAACCGGGAAAACGGCACAATTGACTTCTAATCTTTTAAAAATTCTAAAATGATAGAGCCGGGGTATTCATCCCGGCTTTTTTTCTTTATTTTACGAGGCTTTTAATTATTTGCGACTTCCGGATTTGAGTCGGATGTTTTTTTTAGAATCCAGGTTTTCTCCCGGCAAGTTAAAATCAGAACAGATTAGTATCAGATATGCGATCAGTAAAAATTATTGCAATCATTTTCTTTTCATTGTGCCAGTTGCCCCTTTTTGCCCAGTACTACTCAACTGGCGATGATCCGGGTAGTATCAGGTGGAAAGAAATCCGCACGACTAACTTCCAGATCATTTTTCCGGAAGATTATGAGGAAAAAGCACAGCAGGTTGCCAATTTATTCGAAAAGGTTTATGCATACGGATACAAAACCCTTGATCATCCACCCCGGAAAATTTCGGTGATATTGCATACCCGTACGGTTAGATCGAATGGCTTGGTGGCCTGGGCGCCCAAGCGGGTCGAATTATATACTACACCGCATCAAAAGATTTATGCCCAGGATTGGCTCGAAGAGTTGGCTGTCCACGAGTTCAGGCATGTGGTGCAAATGGACAAAATTCAAAGTGAGCTGCCGGCAATTTTTCCTGCCCTTTTGGGCGAACAGGCCGCGGCTGCTGTGGTTGGAGCGTATTTGCCGTTTTGGTTCATCGAAGGAGACGCTGTTATGACCGAAACAGCATTGACTAAAACGGGGCGGGGAAGACTCCCTTCTTTTTTAATGGAGAATAAGGCCCAGGCCGTAGAAAATGGATTGTATTCCTACAACAAAGCAGCTTTGGGGTCATACAAAGATTTTGTTCCAAACAGGTACCGCTTTGGCTATTGGTTGGCTGGAGCTATTCGTGAAAAATATGGTGCAGGCATATGGGATGATGTATTGGGTGAAGTTGCAGGAAGTCCATTGTCCCTGAATCCCGTTAATAAGGTATTCCGAAGAAAAACAGGATTTACAAAAGAGAAGCTCTATAAAAATATATTTGCTGACTACCAGAGTACGTGGGAATCTGAAATCAATTCGTTAAATATTTCGGACTTTACTATTGTGAGTCCAAAGTCAAACGAATACATCAACTATCTCTATTTATCTGCGCTTCCCGATTCATCAGTAATTGCTGTAAAAGAAAGCCGGAGCGATATTCTTCGGATTGTGCAGCTCAAAGACGGAACAGAAAAAGTATTGTATACACCGGGGCCCATTTTTGGCGAATCGTTTTCACACCATGGCAGCAAACTTATCTGGTCTGAAAAACGGCCTGATCCAAGATGGACACATGCAGACCATTCAGTCATTGTATTGTATGATCTGAAAACAGGAATAAAGAAAGAATGTGTCCCGGCAAACAAACTTTTCAGTCCTGCACTGTCACCTGATAATAAATCATTTGTCGCTGTATCGGTTGACTATTCCAATAATTACAAGCTGGTTATTGTTGATGAAGAAAACGGAATTATCACCAACAGTTACTCACTGCCCGAAAATGATTTCTTTTTCACACCATGCTGGGATGCCACAGGAAGAAGCATCTATTTCATAGGCTTGAATGAAAAAGGGAAGTACATTGGAAAACTCAGTCTTGATTCCAGAAAAATCACCAAACTTACTGCAGAGAACTATTTTGATATCCGAAACCCAAGGCTTCAGGATGATAAACTATATTTTACTTCTGCCAAAACAGGAATTGACAACATTTTTTGCATCAACCTGAAAGATAACCGAACCACTCAGGTGACCTCCGTACCATTTGGAGCTGATTATCCTATTGTGTTGAATAACCAACTGTATTTCAGTAATTACACATCAAAAGGGTATGAAGCATCAAAAATGGATTTGAAAGAATCGGTTGGGATTCCCGATAGTGAAATCATCCCATATAAATATTCATTGGCTGAATCGCTTGCACAACAAGAGGATACGATCCTTGACTTTTCGGTATCCGATCAGTTTAATTACCAGGCAAAACCTTACCGGAAAATGGCGCACCTGTTTAATTTTCACAGTTGGGCACCAGCTTATATAAATGTGAATGATTACGACATAAAACCGGGTGTTTCCTTCATGTCGCAAAATAAATTGGGAACTGCAAATACACATTTAGGCTATGAATATAACACCACCGAGAAATCGGGAAGATATCATTTCGACTTTGAATATTCCGGCCTCTATCCCATAATTAGCACCAGCGCCGGTTATGGTAAAAGAAAATCAGATTACTTGTTCATTACAAATACAGTTGACCAGAATGGAACTATTATAGAGAGAGATACAACAATTAGAAATTATTCGTGGAACGAATTGGAGTTCAAGCTCAATACGCGGCTGCCCCTTTATTTTAGCAACGGAAAATACGTCCAGGTATTCCAACCTGAGGTCGAATACAGCTATCACGAAGTTGATCACGACCATACAACTCCGGCTGAATTCTATGAAGGGTACTATCATTCCTTGACATACCGATTATTTTTTCTGAACACAATCCGGCAAGCTGAATTGGATTTACAGCCAGATTGGGGACAAGTCTTCGAACTGATTTACCGTAACAGCCCGTCGGGTGGAACAAACCTGGGTAGCCTGAAGGCCGTTCAATCTGTTCTGTATTTCCCGGGGATTTTGAGAAACCAGGGATTAAAAATCTACAACGCATATCAACAAAAAAACACAAATGGCAATATTGCTTTTACGGATGTTGTTAAGTTTCCCCGTGGCTATAACCGGTTTCAGAACGATGAACTGTATTCGTTCTCTGCCGACTATGCGATGCCTCTTTTATATCCGGATTGTAGTTTGGGAAGGCTGTTCTACCTAAAAAGAGTCAAAACAACACTGTTTTACGATTACAGCTGGCTAAAAGGAACAATCTACAATTCGGACGGCTCGACAGATGGGAGTTATAGTGGCGACCTAAAATCAGTTGGAGTTGAACTGCGGGGCGATGGCCATCTTCTTCGCCTGGTGACACCTGTATCCCTGGGTATTCGTGAAATTTATTTACCAGATAGAAAAGAGTTCCGAAGCGAGTTTTTGTTATCCATCAGCTTCGACTCACTCTGATCGCAGTGTCAGGATTGTAATTTCAGGAGCCATATCAATCCGGCCCAGAAACCCCACACAACCGATTCCCCTGTTCACATAGAGGTATTGATTGTTCTGTTGGTATAAACCGCCCCATGTTTTTTGGATCAGGTACATCGGGCTAAATTCCATTCCGCCAATTTTTACGGCAAACTGTCCGCCATGCGTGTGCCCCGATAAGGTGAGCGGGATCGTGGTTTTTCCGATAACCTTGTCAAGCCAGTGTGCCGGATCGTGTGTCATCAAAATTTTAAACGCATCAACAGGGACTTCGGCCATCGCAGAATCGAGCCGGGCATATTGGGGGAATGGTTTGTGTCCCCAGTTTTCTACACCAATGATATAAAAGGAAGTATCACGAATACTCACTTTAGAGAATTGGTTTAACAGCAGATCGAACCCGGCGTTTATCAATTCCTTATGAATAATTTCCTGATTCTCCAGCTTATCCTGTTGACTGTTCCATTTTGAATAATCTCCGTAGTCATGATTTCCAAGTATGGCAAATTTCCCGTACCGGGCTTTCATGCCAGTCAACTCATCTTCAAAACCAGTCATTTCCTGGTTGTAATTGTTTACAATATCTCCGGTGAAAAGTATCAAATCGGCATCAATTTGGTTGATTACCTCCGTGCATCTTTTCATAAAACGATCATCCTCGAAACTTCCTAGATGGATATCCGAAATTTGAACAATCTTCAATCCATTCAATGCAACCGGCATATCAGGCAACATTAACTCAACTTGCTCTTGCCGAATTGATTTACGTCCCAAAACAATTCCATAGCCAATACTGAGAAGCATGCCCAGACTCAGGATCGTACCGCTCAATACAATTGCCCTGGAAGCAAACTTTGCCCGGAACAAGCGAAAGGGGATTGCTACCAGCGTAAAAACAGCAATGATGAATTTGGGGATTATATTTAGGATTGTCAGGTCAATGACAAAATAGAAAAACTGGTAGTTCGTCGTTTGTCGTAATTTCTCAGGATTCAAAAAAGCAATGAGCCAAACAGTGAAAAAAAGTATTGCACTGAGCCAATAAATGAAGCTCACCTTCTTTTTTGTTTTGCGATCTTTCACTAATTGAGTGATACCTGCAAAAGCAAGCCCTTCAACTATGAGCAGGATCAAAATGAAAATTAAAATACCTGATGTCGGAATTCCTCTCATCTGAAAATGTATTTGAGCTAAACGAAAATAAGCATCTTAACTGAGAATATTGATGAATTTGGCCAATCCCCGGTAGATTAAGCTAGAACGAAGGAGCTAATCGCAATGGAAAAACGGGCGTAATCTATTGTTTTTCAGTCTAAATATCTGCTATTTTTATCGTTTTTAACCTTCTCAGATTTCAATGTTTCTGTGTGTCCCTCCATCAGGGCATAAAAATTCAGTTTTGAAGGGGAGTAACGGAAGTTTCTATGTACAAACCGTAAAAAAAGTTTGAATTTAAATCTCAGGCAAAAATTTACACCAAACTCAAATTTCATCAAAAGCTTTTTGCAACGCAAATTTGTACGCGCGATATGTTGTGTTGGGGAGAAGTATTTCTACATCTGTAAAAATACGATTATAACAAATGTGAATTACAAATGTAACTCGAGCAGGAAGGATGCGCGAAAATAGGAAATCACATTTCGCAACAATAATAATGGAGATTTATAACATTTAAGTATGTAGTGAATTCATTTATTACAAATATGGATTTACAAATAACACACTGAATTTCGCAAAAAGAACACTAAGAAATATTCTAAATAAAACATTAAATATCAGATCATTATTTGATATTAATTGAAGTTTCAAATGATGCATATAATAGTATTGGGGGACATACAGCGCATATCTATAAATATAAAACACATATTATGCTGTATATTAGCTAATTATTAGAATCAAGTAAAGTTTTAATCACATCTTTATTCTTACTCAACTCAGGAAATATGGCACTATGTATTACCATTTGTTAATCGATCTGGTTTACAAATTTGGTTTGCTTGAGTTGTCAAATATGTTATTTTTGTAAAAACAAAGATTAACAACTATGAATAGCCGGATTAAGCAATTTATGGATTACAAGGGGATCACTGCCTCGGAGTTGGCTGATAATATCGGGGTGCAACGTTCAAATGTGACCCATGTATTACATGGTCGCAATAAGCCAAGCTTTCAATTCATTGCTAAATTGCTCGAAACATATCCGGAAATCGATGCAAAATGGTTAATCATGGGCGAGGGGGAGATGCTGGAAAGCAACACTGTAAAAACTCCAAATCTATTCACTAATGCTCCTTCGACCGCTGAAGAGGTGTTGCTTCAAACAGTAAAGGAAATAGAGACCGAACCTGTAAAAGAAGAAGTGAAAAGTCCAAAGCAAGAGTTCATTCCCATAGCGAAAATTGCCAGTGAGGCTTCACCTGATAGAGAAATTGAGCGAATTGTAGTTTTTTATACTGACCAAACTTTTAAACAATACATTCCCTCCAAATAATTTTTCTCCTATCTTTGCTGGCAAAACTAGTCGGAATGAAAAAAACTGTTCAGGAGCTTTTGCTCATTGAAAATACACAACTAAATCATGATAATTTTCGCTTGGTACTGCAATCAGATTCTGATTTGCCAGAGATATTTCCCGGACAATTTGTAAACGTTGAAATAAAGAAGGCAACTGAAATTTTCCTTCGCAGGCCATTTTCTGTTTTAGATGTAAATTACGAAAACAGAACATTCTCCCTTCTGGTAAAGATACTTGGGCGGGGCTCCAAGGTATTGACAACTTATAAAGCCGGTGAAAGAATCAGTGTTATATTCCCGCTTGGCAAGGGATTCTCGCAACCTAGTCCTGATGACAAAATTTTGTTGGTCGGTGGAGGAAGCGGGGTTGCACCAATGCTGTTTTTATCGAAAGTTTGTGGTTTAAATCCCGAAAATGTACATATCTTACTCGGGGCACGCAGTAAAAATGACCATATTGATGTAACAGATTACCAGCATAACGGGACAATGTATTTTACTACAGAAGATGGAAGTTTAGGAGAAAAAGGGTTTGTGACCAATCATACTGTATACAAAAATGAATTAGCTTCATTCTCAAAAATTTACACTTGTGGTCCGGATGCAATGATGAAAGCTGTTGCACGTGATGCGGCCCAGACAGGTGTATTCTGCGAAGTATCACTCGAAAATATGATGGCCTGTGGTTTTGGTGTCTGCCTTTGCTGTGTGGAAAAAACCACTTCGGGTCATAAATGTGTTTGTACAGACGGTCCTGTTTTTAATATTAAAGAATTGACATGGCAGATTTAAGCGTAAAGATAAAAGACCTCTTATTTAAGAATCCGGTTCTGACAGCTTCCGGGACATGTGGTTTCGGTGAAGAAATAGCTGATTTCATTGATCTGGAAAAGCTTGGCGGTGTAGTAATGAAAGGAACTACCCTAAAGCCACGCGAAGGCAATAACTATCCCCGGATGGCCGAAACCCCTTCCGGCATGCTTAATGCTGTTGGATTGCAAAATAAAGGTGTCGACAATTTCATTAAAAACATCTATCCGAACATTAAAGATATTAATACCAATTTCATTGTAAATGTGAATGGTTCAACCATTGAGGAGTATGTTGAATTAACTGAACAGATCAATGAATTGGATAAAATACCGGCAATTGAGTTGAATATTAGCTGCCCCAATGTAAAAGAAGGGGGCATGGCTTTCGGTGTCAGTTGTCCTTCGGCCGAAGCTGTTGTAAAGGCAGTCAGGGCTGTATATTCCAAGCCTCTAATTGTGAAGCTGTCACCGAATGTGACCAATATTGCTGAAATTGCCCGTGCGGTGGAAGGCCAGGGCGCTGATGGTGTTTCGCTGGTGAATACATTCCTGGGGATGGCCATTAATGCAGAAACCCGCAAGCCGGTTCTTTCAACAATTACCGGAGGTTTATCAGGTCCGGCAATAAAACCGATCGCACTCCGGATGGTTTGGCAAGTTGCTCAGGCAGTGAAAGTTCCGGTGATTGGAATGGGAGGCATCATGAATGCAACTGATGCAATTGAGTTTATCCTGGCTGGTGCAAGTGCTGTGCAAGTCGGAACGGCCCTATTCATTAATCCAACCATTCCGGTTCAGATTGTAGAAGGTATCAATGATTATCTGGATCGTCATAACTACAATTCAATCAATGACATAATTGGTGGATTACAAATCTAAAACATTAAATTCACATTTGTATTTTGCAGTATTTCAAGTATTTTATCATCCTGTTAGTGTTTGTTTTCTCTTATGGCTCGAAGAGCTATGTGACAATGAAGCAAATACCACCTTATTACAGGCTTGAGGTACAAGGTTTGAATAACCGGATCACTAACGAAGCTTCTGAATTTGAAAGTTCACTTTACATTCAAAAGCAAATAGAACGTTTCATGACACAGTGGGACCTAAAAGGCGTGTCGGTTGCCATTGTTAAAAATGAAAAGTTGATCTATTCCCACGGTTTTGGCAAAGCTGACGATGATTACAACGAAGTTCAGGCGGGAAGTTTGTTTCGTTTAGCCAGTGTCTCGAAATTGCTCACGGCTGTCGCAATTATGAAACTGGTTGAAGAGAAAAAGTTATCACTTGACGCGACCGTTTTTGGACCAAGCGGTATCATTAAGGACACGCTTTTCAATCAGGTAAAAGACAAAAAAATTTACAAAATCACTGTCAGGCACTTGCTGGCGCATTCCGGTGGATGGACCCAGCGATATGGTGATCCTGCCTTTAATTCACTCTACATTGCCGAAAAAGTCGGTGATCCTGCACCTGCAACTATTCGTTCATTTTATAAATACATTTCAACCCGCCGTTTATCATTCGTTCCCGGCAGCCAGGTTTCGTACTCGAATATGGGATATATTTTTCTGGGTGAAGTCATTAGTACCGTTTCCGGTAAACCCTGCGAATCATATATTCAGGATGAAATTCTGATCCCTAACGGAATTATTGATATGCACATTGGGAATAGTTATCGTGAAAACAGGTTTCCCAACGAAGTACAGTATTACGAACAGGATGGAAGCAAACAAATACCGGAATATAATGGATCCGGAAGATTGGTCGACAAATCGAATGGCGGTAACCCCATCGAGTTGCTGAGTGCTGCCGGTGGTTGGATTAGCTCAGCTGTTGAACTGGCCAGGTTTATCACCCTAATTGATGGTCATCCCGGTGTGAAAGATATCCTCAGTAAAAAATCAATCCGCGAAATGACTGACAATACCTATGCGAAGGGCCCGCTAGGATGGAAAGCTACTTTAGATAACGGCGATTGGTATCGTACCGGAAGTATGGCAGGTACTTCGGCGATGATCAAAAAGCAACACGATGGTTATACCTGGATTTTTATTTCAAACTCCAGTAGCTGGAAAGGATCCAAACTCCCAACCGATATAAACCGGTTGATGACAAAACTACTTTCCAGGGTAAAAAAATGGCCGGAGAGGGATCTTTTCGACTACTATCCAATTGATTCTCTGCCTCTGGCGTACAACTAAAAAATCGGTTTTAATTTTTTTTAACGAATTTTCCGGGGATTCATTTTTGAATAATTCCTATTTTTAAGCGGAATCTAAGAGGGGGTGCTTTATGAAACTGCTATTATCGTGTTCACTTTTCTTATTATTAGCATTATTTACACATGGACAGACAAAGTATGTTTTTCAGATGTGCGATGTTAATTGTCCGAAAGTTGAAAAATGTCAGGGAGACCAATTTCTGAGTGAAGATGTTCAGATTAAGTTGGAACAATTCAATTTAATTTACACTAAAAAGATAGATATTGATGGCCCACGTTGTTTTCAATCTACCGAAATTGACAAACCTGACCTTTACTATTCCGTTCAAAAACTGTCTAACTATTATCGTAAAGGCTTAAAGAAAGGTACCATTGATAAAGCTGAAGCAGAATCAGAATTGAAATCTATCCTGGATAAATGCATTCAAATTTTTTCAAAAGATACTACGCCCATTGAAGCAGAACTGAGAGCTGCCAGCAATCCCAAAGATATTGTGAGTATTTTTGATAAGATCATCATTAAAAACGACTAAGCCGGCTCCACCATTTATCTTCTCCTTTTTACTTGTTTCTGAAGAAATACCCAATTTGGAACATTCGGGTTTATCTGTTTGCAACCTTGAACAATTCAGGATTTGGCTTGTTTTAAAGGTTGAAATTTTGGATATAATAGAGTGTTAAATAAAGAAATTGGAATATGTCAGAATTT
>JBNKTK010000007.1:0-39361 GCA_050298035.1 Mangrovibacterium sp.
ACAAAAAAGTAAATTTGAGTTATCTAATAAAAACAACCAGACAGAGTTTACTTTACACTCCCTATAAAACAAGAAGGATCCGATCTTTTTGAAAGATCTGATCCTTAATTTGTTGGTAAGATGGTTAGTCTATTCTTCCACAGGTATACTTTCTTTTTTAACCCCAGAGCCCATTCTTTGGATCACTTTGCTGAAGGTAAACTGGTCTTTCTTTATCGGGTCGTCCTGGTACATTTTCGAAGCTATTTTGCAAATTCCGATTACCTCGGCGTAAATGTTGTTAAAGATTGAAACGGCCTCCTCCGACACTTCCTGTGTTGACGATTTCAGGCCTTCCTGCTCCAGGTTGGCTTGCTGCAAGTTCGCCGAATGGCCAAGAATGGTTTCAATCAGAACCGGGTTTGTGCCTTTGGCTACTATTTCGTTTTTCAGATTATTGGTCATGCCTTTGTTGAAAGCGTTTAACAGCTGGATCAGGCTTTCCTGGTCGAGCCCTTTTAGTGGTTTGGTAAAACCCAGCGACTTCAGGATTTCTTTAGCACGCTTACCAAAGTCGACTTCGATTTGTGTCTTGAAGAAAGAGAGGTTTTTAAGGGCTGGTTCAAGGATGTTTTTCAGGTTCTCGGTCGCATCCCGAAGCTCTTTTTTCTTGTCCAGCCCAAGGAAATCGGTGATGGTCGAGTCAATCCTTCCGTCCAGATCTGTTATATAAGTTTCGTCCCAGTTTGTGCGAACCATGCTTAAATCCGACTGGTTTGCTGACATGCTTCGGATAATTGTTTTGCAGGCCATTAGCATGTCTGTGTCTTTGAAACTGTAAATTCGTTGTGTCATGTAGGTATTTGTTAAATTTATAGAAATTATTTTTTGTGAAGTAAAAATACGGCGACATGGCAATATAAATCCAGTCCTAATTTTATGTTTTACAAAAGGTTTTGGGTGAATATTGATTTCCAGCAAAGAGTCAAATACTTTAAACTCAATCCAAATTGTTATCTGCGAAAAAATAACTCTGATAAGTTTTGTAAATTCTGCCTCAAATGCCCCTTCTCCCAACCTCTTCCCAGTTGGGAAGAGGAGCAGGCCTGTCACAAATCGACACAATCGCGCAATGCGATTTAGCCTGATGGGTTCGTCTGGCCCAAGTCCCCCGTACGGGGGATTTAGGGGGCAAAACAGACTAATCTCACAAAACCAAGTGGGGATTTAGGGGGCAAATTAAAAACTAATATTTATGGCACGTTTATCCGATACACACGAATATGAATTTTATTTTGGGGCTTCTGCTCAAACAAAAGCCCGGGCTGCTGAATTGCGAAAACATATGACTGATCCGGAGAAATACCTCTGGAGATACCTACGAAAAAGACAGATGAAGGGACTGAAATTCCGCAGGCAACATCCAGTTGATATTTTTATCCTCGATTTTTATTCTCATGAGTGCAGGCTTGCAATTGAGGTAGATGGAGGAATTCACAACACCGCCAATCAAAAGGAGTGGGATGAAAACCGGACATTTGAATTAAATGAATTAGGGATAAAAGTATTGCGATTTACCAACGATGAAGTTTGGTACCACATGAAAACTGTACTAAAGCGAATTGAGACTGAAGTAGATGATCTTATGAAGCCCGGGGAGGGATAATTCTGCCTCAAATGCCCCTTCTCCCAACCTCTTCCCAGTTGGGAAGAGGAGCAGGCCTGTCACAAATCGACACAACCGAGCAATGCGCTTTAGCCTGATGGGTTCATCTGGCCCAAGTCCCCCGGTTGGGGGATTTAGGGGGCAAAACAAAAGGCCCTGCCCTCTCGGACAAAGCCTTTCTATCTTCAATAAAAATATTCTAATTGCTACAGATCATTGCGACTGATCACTATTCAATCCCACGAACCCGTTTTTCCCAGTTCCAGGCTGAGAGGAGGGTTTCTTCCAGGCCAACTTCGGCTTTCCAGCCCAGTTCTTCGTTGGCGAAGGTGGTGTCGGCCCAAATCTTTTCAATATCACCAGCACGGCGTGGAACAATCTTGTAGTTCAGTTTTACGCCGGTTGCTTTTTCAAAGCCATTTACAATCTCAAGCACCGAGTAGCCATTCCCGGTTCCCAGGTTAAAAACCTCGTATCCTGCCTTGTTTTTCCCTTCCAGTAGCCGCTCAATAGCAATCACGTGCGCTTTGGCCAGGTCAACCACGTTGATGT
Organism: Mangrovibacterium sp.; assembly: GCA_050298035.1. GTDB lineage: Bacteria > Bacteroidota > Bacteroidia > Bacteroidales > Prolixibacteraceae > Gaoshiqia. Next base: position 2,198 of record JBNKTK010000007.1, read on the forward strand.
AATCGCGAATGGCCGAACCGTCCGGCGTATCGTAATCATCGCCAAACACGCTGAGCTGTTCGCGCAACCCGGCAGCAGTCTGGGTGATAAACGGCACCAGGTTTTGCGGTACACCCAATGGCAATTCGCCAATCAACGCAGACGGATGGGCGCCAATCGGGTTGAAATAGCGCAGGGCAATCCCTTTCAACTGCGGATAAGCCTTGATGCTGTCCTGCAGGATATCTTCGTTCACGCGCTTGGTGTTTCCGTAGGTCGATTCGGCATCTTTGCGCGGAGTGCTCTCGGTAACCGGAAGCTTGTCCGGCTGGCCGTAAACGGTACATGAAGACGAGAACACAATATTGGCAATGTTGTACTTCAACTGGCAATCGAGAATGTTCATCAGCGAAACCAGGTTGTTGCGGTAGTAGTGCAGCGGTATTTGCACCGACTCGCCAACGGCTTTGCTGGCGGCAAAGTGAATGATTGCCGCGATATCCTGGTTACGTCCGAAAAAGTCGTCGGTTTTAGCGGCATCAGCCAAACTGAATTGCTCGAAAGCCGGACGGATCCCGGTGATCTTTTCAATATTGTCGAGCACGTCAGCACTCGAATTCGACAAATCATCAACAATGATTACATCATATCCTGCCTGTTGCAGCTCAACGACGGTGTGGGAGCCGATATACCCGGTCCCACCGGTTACAAGTATCTTTTTAGTCATAGGTAATTGAGTATTTCCGCCAAAATTACAAATTAAAATCCACGGCTTATTATTTAAGCCCGTGTATGTTATAAGCCAACTGATAAAAACTCGCTCAAAATGTTGAAAACTTTGGGTTGTCAACCTATTATTTTTTCCTTAATTTTGGGCTTAAACAGTATATTCCGTGGAATTATTAGCCTACATCAAAGAGTTATTATTGCTGAATGATTGTGTGATCATTCCGGGGTTTGGCGGGTTTATCACCAACTATAAACCGTCAACCGTACACGCATCCCGGTTTACCCCTCCAACCAAATCGGTAAGTTTCAACAAAAAGCTGAATTTCAACGATGGGTTGTTTATCAACCATGTTGCCAGCCAGGAGGGAATCAATTATGTTGCCGCCTCGCAAAAGGTTGACCTGCTCGTTCAGGAACTGAATTACCGGCTGACCGACGGGGAAGAAATCAGCATCTCAGGCCTCGGAGTTTTGCGTTACGACGCCGAAGAAAACCTGATTTTCACACCCAGGGTTGAAAGCAATCTGAACCTGGACTCTTTCGGGTTGGCCCCGTTCAACTACGAAACACTGTTTGCACGCCGCCAAAAAGCAGCAGCAACTACCCGCGAACGCGATGCCGTTCAGGTAATTTTTCAGAAAAGAACACTGAAAAAGGTATTGGTTGCCGTTCCTGTTTTGTTGGCACTGGCTTTAACACCACTGAAAAACAACAAGGAAAACCTGTTAAAATCGGACTTGGGCACGATTGCCGAAATGATGACTGCGCAAACGCCTGCGGCTAAACCGGTTGCTGAAGAAAACGCCGAGGTTACGGCAGAAGAAATTCAGGCAAAACAGGAAGTTGAGCATCGTTATTTCATGATTGGCGGAAGTTTCAGGGATGAAGAAAATGCTGTTTCATTTGTTTCGCAAATGAAGGCCAAAGGATACGATGCAAAGAACATCGGGATTATTAAAGGCTTGAATTATATTTCTCTTGGGAGTTTTGCTTCGCTCGATGAAGCGAGGTCGGCCCGGGATGAATACAAAGTAAAATCGCCCGGCTCCGGAGTTTGGATTTACGTGAAAGAATAACAATACTGCCCCTCACATCGAGGGGTTTTTCATTTAATAAATATCTGACAATTTACCCGATATCATTTGATGCCCATTTGGGGGTCAAACAGGAAAGTTGAGTTAATCCTGTTCTAATAACCAAGCAGATGCAAAAAGGGCTTGTCTTCCAGACAAGGTTTCATTTCTTTTCCTTAGATGAAAAGAAACGAAACAAAGAAAAATCAAGGCTGACGGACCTTTTGAAAGAAAACTACGGATTGAAAATGCAACGCAATCCAACTCGTCGTTCCTCCTCAAACAGGATTGCTTACCACTCCCCTCTCTTATTTTCGCCCTTGTTTTCTAATTCAAAACCCCCGTAGGCCAATCCAAAAGCAAACTTCCCCTCAAACCCCATCATCCCGGCGCATGGGAAAAGTTGATTTGTTGTCCTTCATCCGGACAAACTCTTAATGACGATAAAACGACTGGAATTAAATGCTGAAAACAAATTGGGTAAAAATGACAACCGAATTTATTTTAACGCTTCAGTAATTTAAAGGCATGGTGCCATTCATTTTTTAGTATTCCCGGAATGCACCACAACATACACAGCGGCTCGATTGCCCTTGCAGCTTCAACGGCACCCATATCTTCCCAGTCCCAGCCAAACAATTCCAGCACCGATTTCACATCCTCTTTCGCCTTGTCATCGTTGCCACAAATAAACATGGTAGGTTTTCCTTCATCAAACTCCGGGTTCACCATCAGGGCATTGCCCACACAACTAAATGCTTTTACAAAATGAATGCGTGAGTACTTTTCCTGCAATTGCTCCATCAATGAGAAATTCTTCTTGGTAAAAAACCGAAGCACCCCGTTATCCGGCCCCTCATCGTTAATCGGGTTGCAGGTATCGATAACTGTTTTCCCGTGCAAGTTGGCAGCCCCGGCCAGGTCGAGCACAAACTCCGCGGCGCTTCCTTTGACAGCCAAAACTACCAGATCGCCAAAATGTGCAGCATCTTCAAAACTGCCCACCGTAGCGTTCTCCCCGGCACTTTCCATCCAATCACTTAAATTTTTTGTGTTCCGGGTACCAATCATCACCTCGAACCCGTATTTCAGGAAACCATCAGCCAGAACCCGGCCAACAATTCCGGAGCCTAGTATACCAACCCTTTTTCTCATTTCGCTAATTTTTAATTTATTACACATTCGCGTGCATCTAATTCTACGGTTCAGTTTTAACACAGGTTATTCCCAACTGCCGGAAGATTTGTATCTTCAACTAAAATTTCAGGAAAAAATGCTAAAACCATCAGCAATAAAACATGGGGACCGGGTACGGATTGTATCGCCTTCCGGGAAAGTAAAAAAAGAAAAAGTACTCCCGGCAATCGGGTTATTACGCCAAAGCGGCTTCGATGTACTGACCGGAAAGCATATTTTTGATACCCACTTCCAACTTGGGGGGACAGACGAACACCGGTTGGCCGATTTGCAGGAAGCGCTTGATGACCCGGATTGCAAAGCCATCATCTGTTCCCGCGGGGGCTACGGCTCCATCCGCATTGCCGACAAGATCAACCTGGACAAGTTCCGGGAAAATCCCAAATGGCTGGTTGGTTTCAGCGACATTACCACGCTGCATGCCCTGCTTCAAAAAGAAGGATTTTGCAGTATTCATGGTGCGATGCCGGCCTATTATTTAAAAGATGACCAAGCAACTGAAAGTTTCAACCAGCTCATCAATGCACTTACGGAACAGAAAGTTCCGGTAGAAATTCCGGCGCACCCGTTTAACCGGACAGGGAGCTCAACCGGCCAACTTGTTGGCGGGAATCTTTCTATCCTTTACAGCCTGATGGGCACTCCCTTTGAACCAGACACGGATGGAAAAATCCTGTTTATTGAAGATTTATCTGAATACCTCTATCACCTCGACCGCATGATGCACAGCCTGAAACTGGCCGGTAAGCTAAAAAAACTGAAAGGCCTGATTGTGGGAAGTTTTACGGAGATGAAGGATAATGATTCACCCTTCGGACAAATCGTAGAAGAAATCATTATAAACGCGGTAAAAGAATACGGTTACCCGGTGTGTTTTGACTATCCGGCCGGACACATCGACCAAAACCTGCCCCTGGTTTTTGGTGCAGAGTATGAAATGAAAGTTGACGGCGAACTGGCCACCATCACTCAAATGTAAAAGGAAGCCGCCGGCTGTTTCCCAGGGTTGTTTGAATTGCCGAATCCCATCGGGAGAAAGTTCTCAATAAATTTTACGAAATTTGAAAAGCACAGACTTCAGTTGATCAACAAGCCAATTACCATCAATTTATGACCCAACAGAAAGAAATAGGGAACAAAGGAGAAGAAATTGCCCAGGCACATTTAGTAAGCCTCGGGTACGAAATACTGGAAACCAACTGGCACTTTCACCATTATGAGATTGACATTATTGCCCGTGACGGCGATGAATTGGTTATCGTTGAAGTAAAAGCACGTTCGAGCAAAAGCTATGAACACCCGTCCGAAGCGGTAAGCAATAAAAAAATACGGTTTCTGGTGAATGCCGCCGAAGCCTACATTTTGGAAACCAACAGCAACAGGGACACCCGTTTTGATGTTATCTCAATTATTTTTAATGGTCCCGACTTTGAGCTGGAGCATTTTAAGGATGCCTTTTATCCAACGGCCTGAAGTCATTTGTAAATAACTATTTTTGCCAACAATCTTTTCAATATGAATATCGAGGAACTAAGAAGCATTTGCATTTCGAAGAAAGGGGTAACCGAGGAATTCCCGTTTGACGAAACTACACTGGTTTTTAAGGTGATGGGAAAGATGTTTGCCCTGACCGATCTGGAAGGCGATTTAAGCATCAACCTGAAATGTGACCCGGAAAAAGCAATCGAGCTCCGCGAAACCTATCCCTGTGTCATTCCCGGTTACCACATGAACAAGAAACACTGGAACACGGTACGGATTGACGGATCGGTAAACGACAGACTTGTCGAAGAATGGATTGACCACTCCTACCACCTGGTGGCTGAAAGACTGACAAAGAAACAGAAGGATGAATTAAACAACATGAGCTAAGCAAAATGATTGAATTTGAACTGCAAACAGAATACATTGAACTAATTAAGCTTCTAAAGCTTTTACGCCTGGTTGAATCAGGAGGACAGGCAAAATTGGTTGTAGAAGATGGCTTGGTTTTTTTGAACGGAGAAGTTGAATACCGGAAAAGGGCAAAAATCCGGAAAGGCGATAAAATTGAGTTTGACGAACAAATGATCATTATAAAATAAAAAAGCCGGCAGAGAACTCGCCGGCTTGGAATGCTTGTGCGCTTAAGAGTGGAATGAAAGAGAAAAATTAACTTGATTCAAGTTATTGTGGTACTTTATTCAAGCTTTTCAAATTTACCCCTACCTCCATACTTAATCAAATTTTTTCCCAGCTAATGCATGAACCCCCCATTTTTTTTTACGAAACATCATTTTTAGCACATGAACTAGCTATTTTTCGTGTTAAACTGATTTTATGAAAGGCTTAATTTTTAAAATTTTGCATTAAATCCTACTCCAAACAGCTCTTTAAACTGCACCCGGGGCCCAATTTCATCAATAATCCCGTCATTATTGTTATCAATTGACACTTTAATATCATCGTCATAAATCAGGTTAGTAACAAGATTGGCAGAAAGAAAGCTGTTAATTTTCATATTCAACATCATGTCCCAATGCACATCAATGTTCTCTGGGTTGTCCAGGTAATTCGAGAACAGGTCAAGTTTGGTCTCCAGGCTGACATTTTTTACAACCTCGGTCTTCACTTGCGCTTTTATAAAAGCTCCCATTTCGCTACGGATTTTCTTCCCCGGATCAACACCGAATGCACCGGCATCCGAGAGTTGTTCATCGGCAACAAGCGTAAATTTCCCCGTCAGGGGAGAGGCAAATAACGAGAAATGCCCGCAAGGTTTATAGTCTAAACCGGCAGCCAGGGTAAAGTATCCCGGGGCAAGAAACCGTGAAATCGGCGTTTCACGGTCAGGATAATTGTACCCGTCTGTAAACTGAGTCCTCATATTGAACAATAAGGTCAACAATAGCTTCTCCGATGTCTTGTACCCAATTTTCGAATTAAAGTCAATCTTATCATCCGACTTAATGTATTTGGCACTCCCTTCTTTCAGGATACCGTAGCCCAAATCAAGGGAGTTTTCCCAACTTATTTTGTTTTTCTCATAATTGGCAAAGGTGCTCACCAAAACCGTCCCTGAAGCAGAACTTTTTCCCCCGGCCACCCAGTTGGTCAACGACACCTGGGTGAAGTTAAGGGATGCTGTCCCACCTGTTTTCCACACTTTCACCGAATCAGCTGGTGTTTGCGCATTAAGAAATACAGGCAACAACAATAAAGCAAGCAATAATTTTTTCATGTCAATACATTTTGGGATTAACTACTCTTTGACATTCTTAAGGTGTACGTCCAATTGCGGGAACGGGATACTCAATCCATTTTTACCAAATTCTTTATAAACTTTCTCGTTCATATCGAAGAATACCGCCCAGTAATCAACTCCCTTGGTCCACACGCGCACGGTAATATTCACAGAGCTGTCTCCCAATTGCCCCAAGGCAATGAAGGGTTCAGGATCTGTCAGGATACGCTCATCCTGCTTAATCAGCCCAAGAAGAACCGTTTTGGCTTTATCAAAATCATCACCATAGGCAACCCCAAATGAAAAATCCACACGGCGGGTTTCTTCTGCTGAATAGTTGATCAGTGAACCTGTTGAAAGGCCACCGTTAGGAATAATAATTGTTTTATTGTCCGGGGTTTTCAGTACAGTAATAAAAATCTGTATTTCACTCACAGTTCCCAGGTAGCCTTGTGCCTCGATAAAATCACCCACTTTAAATGGTTTAAAAATAAGGATCATCACACCTCCTGCAAAGTTCTGCAGAGTACCTGAAAGTGCCATACCAACTGCCAAACCTGCAGCACCAAGTAAGGCAACAAACGAAGTCATCTGTATCCCCACCATACTGATCACCGTAATAAACAGCAGTGCTTTAAGTAAAATACCATTGAGGCTGTTTAAGAAACCACGCAATGACGGGTCGACTTCCCGTTTTTCCATGATACGGGCAAATGCTTTTGAAATTGCTTTAATTATCCATAAACCAATTACCAACGTAACAACGGCCGCAATTAATCTTAAACCATATGTAACTGCCAAATCAGCTACTTTGGATGAAAAATTTTCAATCATTTCCATAATAAATTATTTTACATTGAATATCTAACAGAGAAATAGCCCATTGGGTTGAACCAAATTAAGCCTCAAGTTATAAAAAAAGGCATTTCTTCCGAAATGCCCCTTCTGATCCAACTAATCTATTTATACCCTGCTACGCGATGTTTTGCACCAGTTCGAGTGAATCTTTCACCTGAAACAGTCTTGATGCATCTTCATCATTAATAGCAATATCGAAAGAATCTTCGAGATAGTATAAAAATAATGCCCAATCGACCTGATCAAATCTCAGGTCTTCCTGAAAGGAGGCTTCCAATTCAATCTCATTCCTAGGAACGCCTGTTTTCCTCAGAACTTTGTACAAAGTTCTTCTCACTGTTTTGTTTTTCATGTTTCATTGCTTTGATGTGCAGTTACCCAAAAGAATAACTGAAAAAATCTGTTCAAAATTAAAAAATCGAACAAAACATTAAACGATTCAAAGTTTAAAATGTTTTCTCGGCTATAATCTGTCAACAGGATTGGGCAGACAAGGATTGAGCCAAACCACTCTATTCATTGATGAATGTCAAAAGAAACCGGTATTAACTGAGGCCGGAAATAAAAACCAGCCAATTTGATGTCAAAATGTCACCAGGAAAATTATTTCCCTTTCCATTCCAATCTTAACAAACTGTAAATTTCCAGGTCGATGTAGCGATTTTCGTGTTTCTCCCCTGCCCGTTCAATTCCCTCGAACTGAAAGCCTAATCGTTTGGGGATTGCTGAACTTTTGTGATTCCCAACACCACATTTGATCTGAATGCGGTTCATGTTCATGGTTGCAAAAACATAGTCAATTAAAGTTTTAACTGACTTAACCATCACACCTTTGCCGGTCATCTCCTCAATCAGCCAGTAGCCTATTTCAGTTTTCATGTTAAGATGATCCGTATCTTTCAAACCGATCAATCCGGCAAAATAGTTCTTGTACCACACGACAAAAACTTCGTCACGGTTATTGTCCGTAGGATCCAGAATGGAACGGATAAAAGCTTCGGTATCCTCCTGACTTCTGGTTTGCTGGACAAAAGGAAGCCAAGGAGCTAAAAACTCCCGGTTGGAATCAATAGCCTGAAAAATTTGGAAAGCATGGGAAAATTTAATTCGCTCCAACCGGACAAACTCGTTTACAACCAAAGAATTCATTGCATAGGATTTAGAATTGACTTTCCCAAAATTACGCTTTTTCGGGACGTTGATCAGAAAACATAAAATTATTGCCCCTCTTTTTTTCACCCTGACAGAATCATTATATTTGTGCCAAAGCAAAAAATTATGAATAAACTATTTGGCACAATATTGTTGTTCACGCTGATTTTTAACCTTTCATGCGGCAGTACCGGTAATAAAACACAAGGAACCCTTATTAAAATCGAAACTGATTTGGGCGACATTACCATCAGGTTATATGACGAAACACCTTTGCACAAGGAAAACTTCCTGAAACTGGCTGATGAAGGTTTTTACGACGGGCTGCTTTTTCACCGGGTGATTAAAGACTTTATGATCCAGGGGGGCGATCCCGATTCGAAAAATGCACAAGCGGGTCAACGCCTGGGAGGCGGAGATCCCGGATACACCATCCCGGCTGAAATCAAGCCTGAGCTTTTTCATAAAAAAGGGGCGCTTGCTGCCGCTCGTCAGGGTGACCAGGTAAACCCGGAGAAGCGTTCGTCTGGTTCTCAGTTTTACATCGTTGAAGGCAAAGTTTTCACCGAAGGGGCACTCGACTCCCTGGAACAAAAAATAAATATGCGCAAGGCACAGGAAATCAACAGAAAATACTACATGCAGAACAGAGAGGAACTGACTCAACTACGCCAGGCAGGAGAACAGGATAAATTTGCGGTGCGGATGGGGGAAATCCGGGAAGAAGCAGAAATGGAAATCAGCCAGTTGGCGCCGTATAAAATTGATGAGGAAAAACGAAAAATTTATACCACAATCGGCGGATATCCTTCACTGGACATGGATTACACGGTTTTTGGGGAGGTAGTAGAAGGTTTGGATGTCCTGGAAAAAATAGCGGCAGTTAAGACCGACCAGTATGACCGACCCAACACTGACATAAAGATGAAAGTGAAAGTTTTGAAATGATGAAGCATTTTCTGGTATTAACCTTCATATTAATTTTTTTCCACATCAACGGGAACGCCCAACAGGAACCGACTATTGAAATATCGACCAACCTTGGGACAATGAAGTTCCGGCTTTATAACGACACCCCCAAACACCGGGATGCGTTCATCCAATTGGCCAATGAAGGTTATTACGATGGAACGCTTTTTTACCGGGTGATCCAGAATTTCCTGATCCAGGGGGGCTCCAAATCATCCAGAAACGCACCACCGGGAAAACGGATTGGGTACGGAGATCCGGAGCACATGGTTAATGATGAGATCGTAGCGACACATTTTCATAAGAAAGGGGCATTATGCGCACCGCGTCAGCCCGATGAGGTAAACCCCTTCAAACAATCCGACATTTCCCAGTTCTACATCGTGAAGGGACAGGTTTTTACCGACGGTGAACTGGACACGCTTGAGATGGCCGTAAACCGCCCGATCAAAAAAAGGGTTACTGCCCTGGTTTACACGTCTGAGATTCGCCAGAAATTAAAAGAACTGAAAGCCGAAAATAAGGTAGATGAATTTCGGGAACTGGCAAACCAGGTGAAAAAAGATATCGACTCTCAATACCATCTTGACGCCAATTACCTCGAATTTACGGAGGCACAGCGAAAAGCTTACACCACTGTCGGAGGTTATCCCGATTTGGACGGGAAATACACCATTTTTGGCGAATGTATTTCGGGCTTCGATGTGATTGATAAAATTGCAGCCCAAAAGGTCGACAGCAACAACCGTCCCTTGCAGGATGTGAAAATAACCGTAAAAGTTGTCCAATGAGAAAAACCAGTCAAATAGCGTGCTGGCTCTTGATCATGGTTCTTTTTACAGCCTGCACATCCGGTAACCGAAAAGAAAAAAGCAAGCCCGAAAGCAACAAAAAAGAACAAAATCCCCCCACAAACAAAGGATTTATGGACTTTGTCCCTTCAATTGTAAAAATTGAAAGCTTCGACAAAGGCCGCTTTTTGGAGCGCGAAACGGCATTTTTTGTTGACAGCGAAATCGTGGTATGCCGCCTTTCCCCACTGCTTGAGGCTACCGATGCAACCATAACTACAATGGATGGTTCCGGGAAGTATAAAATATCCGGCTTTCTGGCAGTCGACCGCATCAATGACTTCATTCTGCTAAAAACAGAAGGAATAAAGAGGAAAGGTATCCCGCTTGAAACACAATTAGCAAAAAACGGAGAAAAAACACTTTACCTGACCAAGCCTCAAAACAACACACTCCCCCTCCACCGCGGAAGTCTAACCAGCTATGGCAATACCGGCGGATCGATGCGTTACCGCATCACCAATCAAATTAGTCCGCAATCATACGGAACACCGGTTTTCAACTCAGTCGGAAAATGTATTGGCATCGGTTATGGCGCCCTGATCGACTATGAAAAACAAAACCTGGTAATCCCGTCAACGTTCATCCTGGAGTTAATGGGGAAAATTCCAGGGGGACCACAGCCGTTCAGCAACCTGAAATCATCGGCCAGTAAGGCTATCAGCGAAGCAAACAGCAAAATTAAAGGCCTGCTGATTGAAACGGACATGGGAAACATCAAAATAAAACTCTTTAACGAAACCCCTGAATACCGGGACAATTTTATCGCCCTGGTCAAAGAGAATTATTTCGACAGCCTGCTCATTCACCGTGTTATTAAAGGATTTTGTATTCAAAGTGGCGCAGCCGATACCCGCTATGCCGGCAAAAATGACATTGTTGGCTGGAAAGGCCCCGGTTATACGTTGCCTGCACACATTGTTCCCGGCTTGTTTCACAAAAGGGGAATGATTGGTTCTCCCCGAAAACCCGACCGCAAAAACAGCAAACGCCGGTCTGACGGCTCCCAGTTTTACATTGTTACCGGACGAACCTACACCGACCGCGAACTTGATGACATTGAAAAGGAAACCGGCCACCATTTTACCAGCGCCCAACGCCAGGTTTACAAAACGGTTGGCGGCGCTCCCCACATCGACGGGACTTATACTATTTTCGGGGAAGTAATTGAAGGAATGTCCATTGCCGATAAAATCAACCAGGTGGAAGTTGACAGCGATTTTCGCCCGGTAAATGACATCCGTGTCAGAAGGATTACCATCCTCAAATAATCCCGGGACGATTTAGTTATTACAGCCGAATGATTATCTTTGTCCCTCCATTCAACAGCGTACGAAGATGTTAGAAAAAATTAAGCAATTAAAGCAAGAACTTGAGGAAATAAGTGTTTCAGCCCAGGAACAGGTTGAAGAGCTTCGTATAAAATATATCAGCAAAAAAGGATTGTTAAACCAATTGTTTGCTGACTTTAAAACTGTTCCGGCCGAGCAAAAGAAAGCTGTAGGACAAGCCATTAATGAGCTGAAAGAATTTGCACTTCAAAAGATAAACGAGCTGAAAGAAAGTTTCGAGAATGCTGACCAAGGTAGTAGCGGCATTGACCTGACCATGCCAGCCGAACCTATGAAGCCCGGGACAAGACATCCGCTCTCAATTGTCAGAAACGAAATCATCGAAATTTTTGCCCGTTTGGGATTTACTGTTGCCGAAGGGCCTGAAATTGAAGATGACTGGCATGTTTTCTCGGCCTTGAACTTCCCACCTGAACACCCGGCAAGGGACATGCAGGATACTTTTTTCATTCAGAAAAACCCGGATGTGTTGCTGCGCACCCACACATCAAGCGTGCAGGTAAGGACGATGGAAAAAACACAGCCACCTATTCGTGCCATTTTCCCGGGACGCGTGTTCCGCAACGAAGCCATTTCGGCACGTGCACACTGTATTTTTCATCAAATTGAAGGACTTTATGTGGATGAAAACGTGTCGTTTGCCGATTTAAAACAAACATTGCTGTATTTCTCGCGCGAGCTGTTTGGCGAAAAAACCGAGATCCGCTTGCGCCCTTCCTATTTCCCGTTTACCGAACCTTCGGCAGAAATGGATGTGAGCTGTTCCATTTGCGGTGGAAAAGGTTGCAACGTTTGCAAATACACCGGCTGGCTCGAAATCCTTGGGTGCGGCATGGTCGACCCGAATGTACTGGACCTTTGTGGCATCGACTCGAAAAAATACACGGGCTTTGCATTCGGTATGGGAATTGAACGGATCACCATGTTAAAGTACGGAATCAAAGACATCCGCCATTTCTTTGAGAATGATGTCCGGTTCCTGCGCCAGTTTGAATCAACGTATTAAAAACGAAATTTCAATGATATAAAAACCCTGTCAACATTTAAAGTTAACAGGGTTTCTGTTTTTTACAGCAGAAATAAAATTTCATGCAGATGGAATATTTTGCTGAATATTTTCTTTATTTACATTTATCAAACCGGGTACTGTAGGAAATAAAAGTATGTTGATTATTGCCCTTTCATTATATCTGCTTTCAGCTATTGCCTTCAGCAATTTTGCAGCGCATAAGTCAGCTTATAATGCCGCTACCAGGTATTGGGGCATAAAATTAACATATAACAAAAATACCATCGCATCTCTGTCTTCAAACGATCAGATAAACTATCAGCTAAAAATGATCAATGTAAACGGATTTCAACGTGCCATTACAACGAAAAGACAAAAGCTGAGACGAACGGTTAGCATCATCCTGAATTTTGCCTTTTTCGCTGTTGGTGCTTTTGTTTTTGCCTGGTATGTTCCGCTTATTACCTTATTAGGAGTTTTATTCCTGAAAAACATGATCCGCCAAAGTTTGCCAACACCGGACTCACCAGAATACAAGCAAAAGATAATCGCCGATTTGGAAAAACAATCCCTTGAATTTCAAAAAAGAGAAGAACATCTGGAAAAAGCAGCAAACGATTTTTTCATCAACCAAATCCGGCTTATTGGAGCCTAGTACAAAAGGTATTCAGTCAGGTCATCCATATCTTCAGCAAAATAATCCGGTTGAAGAGAAATAAGCTCATTCAGGTCCCCAAAACCATATCCCACGCCAATAGTGCTTATTTCATTGGCTTTTCCACCGACAATATCGTATTTCGTATCACCAATCATCACAATCCGTTCCGAAGGTTGTAGTTGGTTCCGTTCTAAAAGCTGTGTGATAATCCCGGCCTTGGTATGTTTGCCGCCTTCGCCTGCCCCTTGGTAATCATCCAGGTAACGATCCAACTCGAAATGCCTGATAACAGCAACCATAAACCGGTCGCTTTTCGAAGTTGCCAGGTATAATTTCTTGCCGGCTGCCTGAAGCTCTGCCAGCAACTCAATCACACCCGGATAAAGCTGGCCTTCAAACATCCCCCGTTGACCGTAATACTCGCGAAACAGCCTGACACCAAGATCAATCTGCCGATCATCAAACCCCAGCACATTCTTCAACCCTGACTGGATTGGCGGCCCGATTAGCTGATCCACAATATCGCTGCCATTCAGGTTGAGCCCCATTTGCCGCAACATGTAATTCAGCGAGTTAAGAAGTCCCTCTTTCGAGTTGATCAGTGTCCCATCGAGATCAAATATGAGGTGTGAATAAGTTGCCATAATTCGCAGTTTTCCCACAAAATAAAGGGATTAATTACAGAATATAGAGGATTTTTCGCTAAAACTCTATCCAAACTCCGTGTCCTCTGCGGTTAAAAAAAGAAGAAGAGCGCAATCCCCGCCGCCATCACCACTGCGGCTGCCGTATTTACATAAGCCGTAAACCAAAAATCGCGGATAGTGATTGTTCTCTCGTGATGTCCAATGTAGGGCTTTTCGACCAGTTTGCCATGGTACACATTGGAACCGCCAAAGCGGCACCTGAGAATACCGGCCAGGGCAGCTTCGGGATAGCCGGCATTGGGGCTGGCGTGCCGATGTCCGTAACGGAACACATGGATCAGGCCACTCCAACTAAAGCTTACCAAAATCATCAACAGGGCTGTGAGGCGGGCAGGAATGAGGTTCAGCAAATCATCGAGGCGAGCGGCAAACCAACCATAGGCTTTGAAGCGCTCATTTTTGTAGGCAATCATCGAATCGAGGGTGCTGGCCATTTTGAAAGCGAAAAGCGCTGGAATGCCGCCTAAAGCATAAAAAAACAGGGGAGCAATCACGCCATCACTGAGGTTTTCGCCCATGGTTTCCAAAACGGCGGTGCGGATTTGCTGCTCATTCAGCTTCGAGGTATCGCGCCCGACAATGAAACTTAGTTGTTTACGACCAGTTTCCAGTCCGTCCTTTTTAAGCGCACGGATGACCAACCACGATTCGTAAATCAGGCTACGATTGGCCAGGCCAAAGAACACACCAACAGATGCGACCACGACATGAACCATCGGAAAATTTTTCAGCCAGCGAAACAGCAAAAACAAAACCAGCCAGGTGCCGCCAACCAACAAGGCAGAGGTTAAAGCCCCTTTCAACTTACGGTAGTTCCCACAGTTAAATCGTTGCTCGAACCAGTTGATCAACCAGCCAAATAGACGCACCGGATGCGGCAACCAGCGCGGGTCGCCCAGCAGGCAATCGAGTGTAAAACCTATCAAAAGGGGTAAGATTATTTCCCTCATAAATTCATGAGATTTCTACTTGATTTAAATTCGGGAATAAGGTTCGTTTACTTCAACTGACACTTTCTACTAAGGTTTCACCTGAAAATAAGGTTTTTATCTGCCAACCTTATTTTTTAAAATTAACCTTAGTAGGAAAAAGAATCTGAATCATTTTCAACCTTATTAACTTATTTCTTAGCTATGTCATTGAGGGCTTCACTCGAAGTGAAACCCTTAATCCGTTTTATTCTTCCATCTTCATCACCGAATACACATAGTCCATATCCACATGGGCACGGACGTGGTCGGCCAGTTTGTTATATTGTTCTTCTTTGAATTTGGCGTAATCGAACTCCGTAACTTCAGCCTTCAGCTGATTGGCTTTCAGCATTTCTTCAACCACGGCTTTATTATCGAGGATGCCGTGCAGGTAGCTTCCCCACAGTTTGGGCGATACCATGCACCCATCAGTACTTCCATCATTTAGTGCACAAAGCGGCTGACCACCTTTCAATTCAGTTGACCCCATGTGGATTTCGTAGCCCGAACATCTCTCCTCGCGACCAGCAAACCGGAATTCGGTTTGAACAGTACGTTTTTCTTTCGTAAGCGTTGTCACAACCGGCAACAAGCCCAATCCCGGAATAGCATCAATTTCACCTTCCACATGATGCGGGTCACGGATTTCATCACCCAAAATCTGGTACCCTCCGCAAATGCCATACACACCTTTTCCAGCTTCAGCCGCTTGCAAAATAGCTTTGGCCAGCCCACGTTCGCGAAGGTACATCAGGTCGGAAATGGTGTTTTTGGAGCCCGGCACCAACACGATATCTGCCTTGGCAATCTCGGCCGGATTGGCGGAATAATACAGGTTAATATCGGGCATACGCTCCAACATGTTGAAATCGGTGAAGTTGCTCATGTGCCGCAACAATACCACGGCCACATTCACTTTGCCATCGTCTTTCACACTGCCGCGTTTGTAGTCGATCACCACGCTGTCTTCCTGCTCAACATGAATGTCGCTGAAATACGGAACCACGCCAATCACGGGAACACCGGTCAATTCTTCCAGCATCTTTCGCCCTTCAACAAAAAGGGAAATATCGCCCCGGAACTTGTTAATGAGAATCCCTTTGATGAGTTTACGTTCGGCTTCGGGCAGCAATTTGATGGTGCCGTACACGCTGCCAAATACCCCGCCCCGATCGATATCGGCCACAAGAATAGTAGGAGCTCCGGTAGCCAGTGAAATCCGCATGTTGGTAATGTCCTTGTCCCACAGGTTGACTTCGGAGATACTACCGGCCCCTTCCATCACAATCGGGTTGTATTTTTCGTCAAGCGAGCGCCAGGCTTTCATCGCCTCATCAAACAGGAACTGGCGGTCGGTTTTCAGGAAATACTCCTGCGCCGATTGGTCTCCCATCGGTTTGCCATTAAGAACCACCTGTGCTTTGGTGTGGCTGGTTGGTTTCAGCAGAATGGGGTTCATTGCGCTGAGGCAGGGAATTCCGCATGCTTCGGCCTGCACTGCCTGTGCCCGGCCCAATTCCAAACCTTCGGCGCTGGCATACGAGTTCAGCGACATGTTCTGCGCCTTAAACGGGGCAGGCTGGTAGCCATCCTGTTTAAAGATGCGGCAAAAAGCGGCATTAATCACCGACTTGCCCACATCGGAGCCGGTACCAACAAACATCAGGGGCTTAAGTTTATGTTGTTTCATATTATTTAAAGTCATGAGACGTCAGACTATACTGTACCGGCTTTTGGTACCTCGACCATCTCTTATTTAAAAAATAAGCCAATAAGGTTCTGTTTTCAATATATTCTCTTTTCTACTAAGGTTGACTAGAGAAAATAAGGTTTGAAAAACATTAATAAACCTTAGTAGAAACGCCAAAATCCGCGGCCTTACCCAAAACCTTATTACCTCATTTATTCTAGTAAGGCCTGCTTCGCGCAGCGCCGGCAACGAATAACCAAGAACGACAATTGAATGATTACAAATGACCTTCTTCAACTCTTATCTCTCTACACTTTCGATTTAACCACAGACACGGAGTTGCACCGAGTCCTACCATTAATGACTACTAAATGACCACAAATGACCTTTCCAAACTGATCACTGCGACTGATCACTGATCACTTTCCCACTTCTTCAAACCGAATATGACTGGTATTAATCACTTGCGCTTCCTCGAAAGAGGTCATTTCGGAGAGGACAGCCACCGCGCCCTGAACCATTGGATAGGCCAGTGCAGCGCCGGTCCCTTCACCCAAACGCAAGCCAAAGCTCAGTAATGGATCGGCATTCATATAGTTGAGCATCTTACGATGTCCCTGTTCATTCGACACGTGGGAGAACACACAGTAATCGAGCACGCGCTTGTTCAGTTCCTGAGCTACCAGCAAGCCCGAGGTGGTGATGAAACCATCAACCAGAATAACCATGCGGCGGGCAGCGGCCTCGAACATGCCACCGGCGATGGTTGCAATTTCCAGTCCACCAAAACGTGACAGGTTTTCGAGTACCTTGTCCGACACACCATGCCGGGCAAAAGCCTTCTCAATTACATGTCCCTTGTGTAAAACACCTTCTTTGTCGAGTCCGGCGCCCGGCCCTACACATTCTTTCACCGGAAGCCTGCAAATAACCGACATCAAAGCCGAAGCAGGTGTCGTGTTGCCAATTCCCATTTCACCAAAACCGATGATATTGGTGCCTTTTTCGTGAAATCCGGCAACGATCTTCCTCCCGTTGTTAAACGCCTGCATACACTCGTCCATGGTCATGGCCGGCTCGTACAAAAAGTTGCGCGAGCTTTTCCGCACTTTGGCATCAATCAGTTTCGGGTGCGCCGGAAAATTGAAATTCACGCCGACATCCACCACATGCAAATCCATGCCATACACGCGCGACAGTAGCCCGATTCCTCCACCTCCCTGCAGAAAGTTGAGTACCTGCTGCCAGGTAATGTCCACCGGACAAGCACTCACACCTTCGGCACAAATGCCATGATCAGCAGCGACAGTGAGCATCACCGGGTTTTTAAGTTCGGGGGTGAGTGTATTTTGAATCATCGCCACCTGCATCGCCAGCGACTCCAGTCGTCCCAGCGAACCAACAGGTTTGGCTTTATTATCGAGTTTATGCTGAATAGCCTCACGCAATTCAAGGCTCAATCCAGGTATTTCAAATTCTGTTTGTTGCATCTGGTTTTATTTTTTTATTCAGGGTGAAAGGAACGACCTCACCGTAATCCACCTGGTTACGAAAGGCATCCCGAGGCACGGTTCCATTTAGCAAACAATCAAGTGCCCGGAGAATCCCTCCATGTGCCACAACAGCAATTGCATTGTACGGCTTTTCTTTCAAATCTTCGAGAAAAGAAGCGGTCCGGTTGATCTGCTCACGGAAGGATTCGCCACCGGGGCAACGAACCTCCACAAAATCATCGAACCAAGCCTTGGCTTCGGGCGTTTCACTGATGTCATTCCAGGGTTGCATTTCCCATTGGCCAAAATCCAGTTCCATCAGCCGGTCATCAAATTGAATGTTTTCACCGGGGAACAAATCGTTCGCCAATTGCCGGCAACGACTCAGCAGGCTGCAAAACACGACATCAAAATCTTCACCGTCAATACAGGCTTTTACCTGCTTCAATTCTTCCGGATACGAAACCGCCAAAGGAACATCACTCTGCCCGTAACAAATTCCGGCAGGCACATCAACACGGGTATGGCGAATAACGGTGAGTTTCATCATTGTCAATCATTTCCCAGATTGAACAGCTTGATCAGGTTTTGATTAAGTTGTACCAAGTCTACTGAATTGAGACTACCTAAACGACCAATAAGAATCTCCTTATCCAGGGTGGCAATTTGGGAAAGCTTCACAAGTGATTCACGCTTAAGTCCGTTAGCGGGTGTTGGCTGAAGAACTAAATCATGTTCATCCTGCCATTTCATTTGGGTCGTGATAAATGAAACGGTTACATCATTTTCAGATACGATCAGGATAACTGCCGGGCGGTTTTTGCTACCTGTCAAATCGGTAAACGGAAACGGTATAAGAACGATATCTCCCTTTTTCATTTGTACCTTTCTTTCAGATCGTTCACCGTATAAATATCTTCCTCTTCCTGCAAAAACTTAAAGGACTTAGATTCAGAGCTTATTTGTTTAATTCCTTCGGTCAAGACATGCTCTTCCCTTCTTTGAAGCAGAAACTCAACAAAATCGCTCACCTCACGAATTTTATCTTCCGGGAGCTGTTTCATCTTTTTGATTGTAGCATCTAATAAAACCTTCTTGTTCATGAACGTCCGTTTTTCACAAAAGTACAATGTTGAAAATGAATTTCCTAAAGCTCAGTAATCACGCCAAACCCGGATAAGTCACAAGCCCAATCAAACACAAATAAAACAATACCTCAACCAGTTGTTGCAAGGCACCAAGACAGTCGCCGGTATAGCCACCAATTTTCCGTTCGGTGTATTTTTTGAACAGGAAAGTCAGCAGCAAAGCTGACGGAACAGCAATCGCCGTCAATTGCCAGGGCAGCAGGGACATCGGTACCAAAGCAAAAATAATAGCTAAGATGAGATCCGAATTCTTTCCGCGTTTGCCAATTGGTTTGGTTTTGCTCAGCTCATCCTCGCGCGAATACCAGCTGGTAAAAATGATGATGACCGGCATCAGGCGGCTAAAAGCGTGGCCGGCTACCAAAGCCAACGGAATGACATAAGCCGGCATAGATTGAAGCGCCAAAAATTTTGTACCCAGCATACCAATCAGGCCAATGGAACCATAAGTACCGATGCGGCTGTCTTTCATGATGGTGAAAATCTTTTCACGGGTGTAGCCACCGCCAAAACCATCGCAAAAGTCGGCAAAACCATCCTCGTGAAAAGCGCCGGTCAGCAGGATTGTTGCCAGCATGCTCAGGAAAACGCTAAGCTGCAACGGAAGAACCTGCACCAACCCGTAGAAAACAGCAGCTCCAATACCACCAACAATCCAGCCAATCAATGGCAGATAACGTGTTGACCGGTTCAGCCTTTCCGGCGAATATTCCAGGGTCGCAGGCACCGGAATGCGCGTGTAAAACATGAGCGCCGTTAAAAAAAGGTTGAGTTGATTCTTCATTTTGTTGTCGTTGTTCTTCTTGTTATCGGGTTGTCGTAATTACCCAACAATGAAAACCTGGATAACCACGACAACCTGACAACCTATTTATTCCTTGTTCGAAACGCCGGCGTCCTCAAAGCTGGCCATCTCGTTGAGAAATGTTGCAGCTGCTTTTATTACCGGGTAAGCCACAGCAACGCCCGATCCTTCACCCAGGCGCATGCCCAGTTTCAAAACAGGTTCGGCATCCAGGTGCTTCAGAATTAGTTGATGGCCTTTTTCTTCAGAAGTATGGCAAAAGATGCAGTTTTCACGCACCGAGTTATTTAGCTGAATAGCCGTCAACGCGGCGGCAGTTGTGATAAAGCCATCTACCAGGATCACCATATTTTGCTTTTTGGCTTCAAGCATTGCCCCGGTCATCATGGCAATTTCGAACCCGCCAAAGGTAGCCAGTGTTTCCTCAACGGTTTGCGGATTGTATTTCTCCGACACGGTTTTCAGAACCGTCGTTTTGTAATCCAGCTTCTCGCCCACCATTCCGGCGCCATGCCCGGTGCATTGCTCGATGGGCAATCCCAGAAAACGGTGCATCAACAACGACGAGGCAGAGGTGTTGGCAATTCCCATTTCGCCAAAACCAATCACGTTGCAACCGTCAGCAACCTCCGCTTTTACCAGCTCGGCTCCGCGGTTCATGGCCTCGCGGCATTCGTCAACAGTCATGGCTGGCTCTTCCAGCATATTTTTTGTGCCCGGAGCAACCTTGGCGTTAATTACCGGCAATTCTTCCGGGAAATGGAAATCTACGCCTGCATCCACCACTTTCAGTTCAATGCCGTTTTGCCGACAGAACACATTGATCGCAGCGCCACCTGCACAGAAGTTCATCACCATTTGCCAGGTCACTTCTTTGGGAAAGGGGCTCACGCCGGCATCGGCCAAACCATGATCACCGGCAAACACCAGCATCCGTGGATTTTTCAACTCGGGAGAAAGTGTATTCTGAATTGTTCCCAACTGCATTGCAATACGCTCCAATTGTCCCAATGCCCCGGTTGGTTTGGTTTTAAAGTCAATTTTGTGTTGTAATTGGTCTTTTATTGTTGTCATCTTTGATGATTTACTATTTTTCTATTTACAATTTACCATTGAGTGGCGAGTTATCAGGACACGCAACTCACTACTTTATTTTCACCGGGATTCCGGAAACAAGCAAATAAACGTCATCAGCACGCTGAGCAATAAACTGGTTCATCCAGCCTTGCAGGTCGGCAAATTTGCGGGCTGCTTCATGTTCGGGATGAACACCCATACCCAGCTCGTTGGTCACCACGATCAGCTCCATGTCCTGCCGGATGAATTGCTGCCACTCGGTTTTGGCTGCATCCAAAGCCTCATCCAACTGGTAGCCGCTGTCGTGGAAATAATTCGTCAGCCAAAGGGTGATGCAATCCAACATGACGACTTTACCGGAAAGGTCGTGCTTCGAAAGCTCTTTCTCTTCCTCAACCGTTTGCCAGCGCTCGTCGCGGTCGTCTTGATGGCGCCTGACACGTTGGGCAAAGTCTTCGTCCCAAATGCGGGCCGTGGCGAGATAAACAGGCCGGTCGCTTTTTTGCTCAGCCAGTTGCTGAGCAAAGCTGCTTTTGCCTGATCGGGCACCACCGGTTACCAATGTTATTGTTGCCATATCTGAAAAATTCCAGGTTTCAAATTCCAAAATCCAAAGTCGCCAGTGGCAATTGAGCACTGAGACTGTTCACTGATCACTTCTTCTTCGGTCCGTCAACCGTGCAGGAACAAACATCTTTCACGTAACGCCAGCTGATTGTATCGCCGGCTTTTACCGGTTGGCTGATGGCCAGTTTCTTTGAACCTTCGCCGTTGATTTTGTAATACCAGGCTTTGTCGCCACGTACACCTTCAACACCGCCAATGCTGGTTACAAAAACGTGTTGCCCAACCGGATGGGTCTTAATATCGGCTGCATGCATCAAGGCTTCCAGGGCAGTCATGCTGTCGAAACATTCAACCTGAATGGTCTCGGCAGCTTTTTGTTCGCCATAGTTAATCTCTACCGTTACAAATTTAGCCTTCCCGGCCATAGCAGAAACGCCCATTAAAACAAATAAAATCAGGGCGGTAAAAAACTTGTTCTGTTTCATTTTTTATCGGTTTTGTTGAAAAAAATTGTGTTCACATTAAACTGAGAAAACTACCCCAGCAAAAGCAGAGGTAGTATTCCTTAAAAATCAACATATATTAGTTGAGGAAGATAGTCATTTCAAAGAACTAGAAAGCATATCCCACTTTAACCTGGAAACTACGTCCCGGCATGTTATAACCGTCTTTTTCCGTATAGTTTTCATCCAAAACATTCAAAACAGATCCTTGAACATTAAATCCGGTTTTGAATTTATAGCCCAGGGTATAGTCGAAAACCAGGTAAGCTGGATGCTCAATAATTTTATCATCTACCGTGTAGTCCTTACGCGTGTAATAATTGTCAGATGAATAGTCCGGACGCAGAAGTGCAAAACGATCCGTCTCAAGACGAGCTCCAAGATACCGGGCATTCAACCGGCTGGTTATTCCTTTGTAGCTATCGTAGAATACGCCGAAACTTCCGTTTGTTTTACTAACATATTGCATGTCTTTCATCAACATTACCCCTGCATCTTTAATCTCCAGTTCAGTATTGAACATGAATGTCCAGTTTGAGTACAACTCCAACTTGTATTTCTGATTAGCAAGCTTACCAAAATCAAAAGAAGACAATAACTCCAAACCCGACATTCTTGCTTTATCAGCATTCATATAACTGGTTGCACCTCCTTCCAAGGTATATTCTGCAATTTTATCTTTATGATATGTTTTGAAATAAGTCAAATCCATATTAAAAGCCTGATCCAACAAGTTGTATTTGAATCCGAAATCGAATGTTTTCGATTTCTCCGGTTTCAAGTCCGGGTTTCCAACATAAGAAGCAACCCACGTGTAATCCCATTCAGGAAAATAAACTGATACATCATATTTACCGGCCACTTTATAAGCATCCGGTACAAAGAAAGCAGTCCCGGCAGAAGCATGAAATCTCAGGTTATCCAGAATATGGTATTGTGCACCAACACTTGGATTGACCGTATTATAATTTTCTTCTGCTTTCACCGAGTTCAAATCTCCATTCGCATCCAGCACATACTTAAAATGGTCGTAACGAACACCCCCGTTCAAATCGAGTTTCCCGGTTGAATAAGCCATTTGCATAAATAAAGCGGTATTGAAATTCCGGTTATCTGGTTTATAGGGAGCTGCCGGAGTTGTTGCATCTGAAAAGCGTTCTGAATGATAATCGTAGGTTTTATAATCAGCACCCATCGTGACTTTTACATCTCCTAAAGACATCATGTCCTGAAACTGAAAACCGTATTCACGCACCCGGCTTTCGAAACTGATGAAAGCATTATTGGTATTACCGGAATAGTTGGGATCCTTTTCCTCCGTAAAATAGGGACTCAAACGAAAAGCATTTTCCCCGGTTTTGTATTCAACATTCGAGTAGAGGTTCAAACGACGAACATCTTTCATCGATTGGCCATAGCTGCCCCAATAGTTACCCGGCACACCAATTTCATTTCCATAAGTATAAGTTACATTGGCATCAGCAGACCATTTCTCCCCAAAATTGCCGTTCAAACCGGCATTCACCGAGTTTAATTCGTATTTCGAATTCTTCATTCGGTCACCATAGGAGTTTTCATCCAAAAGCAACTTATCGCTTTCAGACATGTACAGAAAGCTATTGTTGCCTATTTCATAGTCCTTGCCACGTTTTTTATGAGAGAAACCAGCATTGAAGTTAATGCCGTCTGCGATAGCTCCGGTTACAAAAACATCTGCATTTTGAGTCTTAAAACTACCATAACCAACAGACGCACTTCCGATCCAGTCTCCGTTACCCTGTTTGGTGATAATATTTACCACACCAGCCATTGCATCTGAACCATAGATCGCAGAATACGGCCCTTTTACAATCTCAAGTCGTTCAACATTATTCAGCATGATTGCTGCCAGGTTTGTTGTTCCAGCAGGTTTTCCGTCAATTAAAATCAAGGTGTAACTACGCGATACCGCACTGGGAGAGAATCCACGCATACTAATTGTTGCATTAACCCCCGGATACTGAATAATGTCGATATTCGAATACTGTTTAATAATCTCGACAAGACTCTCCTGCGAACCGGTCTTGATTTCGTCCTCGCCAATAATCTCAATTTTTTGGGGAATGTTCTTCAATTTAGCATCCAGGCGCGATGCTTTTACAACGACCTCTTCAACATTCAAACTGTCAATCACTTCAGCCTGCGAAAAATGAAAGGTTAAAACAGCTGCTGAAGCCACGATCCACTTAAAGGGGAATCTGAAATTTTTTGTTCTCATTAAAAAATAAAGTATGGTTAAACATAAAATGCAACCATAGACTTTCAAAACTTCTCAAATTCATAAACTAATATGAAAAGAAAAACAGACGGATAAATGAATGATAGAATTCATCTCAAGCTTTTATCCCGAAAGCTATGATTAAAAAAAGTGGTCTTGGCAGGTCTTCTGGCTCGCCTCTCCTTCTGATGCCTTCCCACCCCGATGGATCGGGGCAGTGGCAGGGGTTCAGAAAGATTACTTGAGGCTTACAGCTGCGGGTACAGCTCCGGAATTACACCGGATTCCCTTTTCATCCGGATCCGGCAGTTGCCGGATCGCTGGAACCAAATCCGTGACAAATGTAGAAATTATTTTGTTGTTTGAAACGATTTTTTTGCCCCCCCTATCTGAAAAGATTCAAATAGGCTTCGAACGCATAAACCCGACCTCTCTGAGCCCCGGTAACTTCTTTTAATATTTCAATTCGTTCCAATTCTGCGATCAATTTATAAGCAGATGGCAAAGTTATCCCAGTAATCTCACTCACTTTTTCAGAATTGATTAATGGCCTTTGATATAAATAGTTAGTTATTTTTTGAGCATTTGCTGCCCGGCTTCCCAAGGTTTGAATTTTAATATCATTCTGCTTTTGTAATTGTAAAATGCTGTCGAATGTTGAAATTCCTTTTTTAGCTGTTTCAATGATTCCAACCAAAAAAAACTTAAACCACTGAGTGACATCATTATTTTCCCTGACATTCATCAAATTGCTGTAATAAAGCGACCGGTGTCTTTCCATAAAATCAGACAAATAAAGAATTGGCCTTTTAAGGATTCCTTTGCTGACCAGATAAAGCGGAATTAGCAATCGGCCAACTCGTCCATTCCCATCAAGAAATGGGTGAATCGTTTCAAATTGATAATGAACCAGTGCTATTTTTAGTAACTCCGGAAAGAAAATAGTTTCATTATGGATAAATTTCTCCATATCACTCATTAGTTCAGGTATTGAAGTATGCACAGGAGGAACAAAAAGGGCATCGTTAATTGTAGCCCCTCCTATCCAATTTTGACTTTTTCTGAATTCACCCGGTTGTTTTTTTTCTCCACGTACTCCCTGCAAAAGAACCCGATGTGTATCGCAAATCAATCTTGATGATAACGGCAATTGATCAAGTGATTGTGCCGCAAATTCCATCGCCTTCGTATAATTCTGTACTTCTTCCCAATCGTCACGCTTATCAAGCGGAATATCTTCCCTTTCAAGAAGTGCCTCTTCCATATTAGTCTGGGTCCCTTCAATTTTACTGCTTTGAGTCGCTTCCTTCAGCACATGCATGCTAATAAACAAATCAATATTGGGAATATAATTGGAATACATATCCAGCCTTCCTAACTCACGGTCTGCCTGACTCAGCAACTTTATCACTTCCATATTTTCAAGTTGCCACTGCCGATTTATAAATGTTGGCTGAAAACTTTTATAATATCCCTGACTGACATATTGACCCGAACTAAACTGTTTCATAATCTCAATTTTTCTTAAACAAAGATATCCCTTATTTAAATTTTGGGCAAATTTCTTAAATAAGAACGATCCTTATTTAAATTTTTATCGATTTTCTTAAATAAGCACATCCCTTATTTAAGTTTTCAATCGATTTCTTAAATAAGAACAGACCTAACTAAAGCCGAGAGGGTTTTATACTGACAGAATAAAACAGGAATGACAAAACCAAACCAGTAAATCAATTGTATGATGACAGTTTAGACTCCTTCGTCGTACCTTCTCGGAGTGACGTTATCGAGAAGAGAAGGTACGACGACACAATTTCTACATGAAAGTTCAGACTTGATTGAATGCTAAGCTTCTCCCTGGTTCTTTTTCATCATTTTTTCGCTTACCAGGAAAATAACCGGCTTGTTGGAATATGGGTTGATGCGGGTGATTACCGGGGTTTTGTATACCTCTTCAATGGTTTCGAAACTCAGCACATGCTCCGGCTTTCCCTGGGTATAGATTCTACCTTTGTTAAACATGATCAGTTGGTCGCAATATTCCGAGGCCAGGTTCAGGTCGTGAATGACCATCAAAACGGTCAGTCCCATATCTTCATTCAAATGCTGCAGCAAGTTCAGTATCCGCACCTGGTGGGTAATATCAAGGTGCGAAGTCGGCTCATCAAGCAACAGCAGTTCCGGCTCCTGCACCAATGCCCGGGCAATTGCCGCACGTTGCTGTTCTCCGCCGCTAAGTTCGGTCATCAATTTGTCTTTATGCTGAATGACTTCTGTCAACTCCATATACTTTCGTGCAATTTCCAGATCTTTCTTCGTCTCGAAAAACTGGAACTGCCGGTAATAGGGCAACCTTCCCATCAGCACGTAATCTTCAACTGTAATCTGCCCGGCATCGACTACCTGTGAAACAATCGCAATATTTTGTGCCCTTTTCCGCAATGATAGCGCCTTCAGATTCTTTCCCTGTAGCAAGATTTCGCCGGTCAAAAGAGCAAGCGATCCAGTGATCCCGCGAAAGAGCGTGGTTTTACCCGAGCCGTTTGGCCCGATGATGCCGGCAAAAGTTCCTTTTTCAATTGCAAAACTGATATCAGAAAGCTGAAAGGACGGGTATCCGCACGAAAACTGGTCAATTTTAAAAAATGGCTCGTTCATATCAGGCTCCTTTCCGGGTTTTACGGCTCATCAGCAAAATAAAAACAACGCCCCCGATAATACCCGTAATCACACCAATTGGTAATTCGTTCGGCGAAATAATGGTACGGGCCACCACGTCGGACAACACAAGGAAAGAACCGCCCAGCAAAAAGGAACTGACCAGCAGTATCCGGTAATCCGATCCGAGGAAAAGGCGCAACAGATGAGGAATAATCAAGCCCACGAAGCCAATGACGCCAGCCACCGAAACGCAAATTCCGGCAAGCAGCGAAGCCAGCAGGAACAGTACTTTTACGGCCACGTTGGTATTTATTCCCAAATGAAGGGCTTTTTCTTCGCCAAGGCGCAAGGCATTTAGCGGCTGCACAAAGAGGTACGAAACGAACAGCACAACAATTGTTACAATGAAAGTCATCCAAACCAACATTGTATTGGGCTCATCCAGCGAACCCATAATCCAGAAAATAATCCCGTGCAGGTTTTCGGAGCTGGTGATCGCCATCAGGAACATCATGGCCGATGAAGCCACAAAGCTGACCATCACCCCGGTAAGTAACATATGCTGAATGTTGACACTGCCACGCCGGGAACTGATGGAATAAACCAGGAAGATAATCAGGAAAGCCCCGGCAAAACCGGAAAACGGCAACATGAGAGAACCGAACTTCTGATGAAGCCCCAACACAATGGCAAAGGCCACGCCCAAAGATGCCCCGCCAGAAATCCCCAGCGTAAAAGGCTCCACCAAAGGGTTGCGGTAAATTCCCTGCAACATGACGCCAGACAGGCTGAGCGCCCCGCCAACGGCAACGCCCAGGATAATGCGCGGCAAACGTACCTGGTTGATCAACATGTATTCGATTGAGCTTTTGTCGCCTCCAAAAGTCAACAACTTGAGTGCATCCAGCAAGCTGATTTTCAACTCACCGGAAGTAAGCGACAAAACGACCGAGAACAGCAGTAAAACAGCCAGTGCAATTACTGCCACGATCCATTTCAGGTATTTCGAATTCCGTTTCAAATTTTTAGTAGTGGCCAGTCGCGAGACATAAGTAACGAGTACGGTGACTGTTAACTGAAACTGCGACTATTTTATTCAATTATGTTCCCTTTTATTCAAATTAAGATACGTTGGACTTATGTACCCCGCACTCATGTACTTCCTCTAAAACTCGATCCCGCGCCGACTGGGTATTCCCTGGTCATACGGGTGTTTCACCTTGTTGATTTCGCTGACATAATCAGCCCGCTCAATCAGGCGTTCGGTTGCCCCGCGCCCGGTAAGCACCAACTCGGTCCCCTCGGGTTTTTGATTGATAAACTCCAGCAAATCATCTTCGGCCAAAAAGCCATCGCGAACCGTGATCAGTATCTCATCCAAAATCAGCAAATCGGGAGGCGAACTTTTCAGGTATCCCGACAGAAACACCAACGCATCGCTGACTTGTTGTTTCAGTTTCTCCGGGTCCAGGGTTTTATCGAAAAACGGATGCCCGTCGGTAAAGCCCATGATGGTTGCCCCCAAGCTCCTGAGGCTGTCAATTTCATGATAGCCGTACAAATCGGGGCGTTTCATAAAATGGGCATAAACCACTTTAAAATTCTGTCCCAACGCCCGGGCAGCCAATCCAACCGATGTGGTGGTCTTGCCTTTCCCGGTGCCGGTGTAAATATGCACCAATCCCTTCTTCACAATTCCTGCGTTTTTTTATTCTGAGTAAATATAACCAATCATTTCATCCAATGCCTCAACAAAAAGCTGCGGGGTAGGGCTACAGGTTTTTTCCTGGTCCATCAGGAATATTTTTTCATTCTTTACGGCATTCAGGTTTTTGTACTGTTCCCACTTGCTTTTTTCGTCGGCCCCAAGCGATCCCATCAACACCACGATAATCGCATCGGGGTTGCGCACCAGAACACTTTCGCGGGTGATACTGCCGATTTTCAGGTCGCCGGCAATGTTTTCACATCCCGAAAACTCAATAAAATCCTGCATAAACGTATTTGGGACAGCGGCAAACAACGGATTAGCCCCAATTTGAATGAAGATTGTTGGCTTTTCTGTGTTTGCCGGAACTTTGGCCTTTACGGCCTCCAGCTTTTCCAGGGCATCAGCAACCAATTTATCGGCCACGTCTTTCTTCCCGATCTTTTCACCTAATATTTTGATATACCGGCAAATTTCGTCAAACGATTTCGGATAGGGAAAGTTGAGCACTTCGACCCCCAGCTTCTCGAACGTGCGGATAGTTTCGGGGTTGGTAAGCGAAGTGGTGAGCACCAGGTCGGGTTTCAACAACAAGGCTTTTTCAATATTGACATCGATAGCCGAGGCCACCACCTGGGCATCGCCCGGATGTTCGAGCATGCAGAAACTGGTACAGCCAACCAGCAAATCGTCCGCTCCCAAGGCATAAAGGCTTTTGGTTGCCGATGGGGCCAGCGATATGATCCGCTTGGGGGTTTGTGCCTGCAGTAAACCTGTTGTTAACAACACAAACCAGACTAATACGATTTTCCTCATCATACTAATTCAGTTCTAAAAACCAATGATCATCGCGGAAATAAGTTTCTCCCCGTTCAAGCTTTACCGGATGGTTGAAGATTGGCCCGTTGACCACAAAACTGTGGAACTCGCCATTTTCAGCGCAAACATCAATGCCATCCAGCTTTTGAAGGTCGCTGATGAAATCCCGGTCGAAGGTGCGTCCCAGAAAGTCCTGTGTCAGGTGCCCCGCATGAACGGAAACAACCAACGGCTCAAAACCGGCTTCAACCAGTTCGTTGGCCAGCAGCCCGGTCGGGTCTTCCCATAATGGGAAAATGGCTTCAATTTCCATGTCGGCACACACCCGCTCAATCCATGTGCGGTGCTCCATCAAATAGATATCGCCGAAAACACCGGCTTCAACACCTTCCTGTTTCAGCTCGGCAATGGCCGCTTTAAAATCTTTTTCGTATTCACTCCGGCTGGTCCCCCTTTGCACCAAACGCAGGTTCATCGCTTCGGCTTGCCGCTGAAGCAACTCTTTTTTCAACCCATGCGAACGCGAGAAATCCGTTTCCCGGTCACACATATTGAGCAATGCCACCGGCTGATGCTCTCCTTCTTTTAAAACGCGGTGCAATGCCAACATGCAGTCTTTACCGCCACTCCATGCAGAAAATACTTTCATAACAGCTAAAAATTTAGCCCCGGAAAAATTGAACTGGAAGAAATAAACTTCCCTGCAATCTTTTTTCCCCGAAGATCTTGGTTAAACAATCGGTGTTACTGGCAGGTCTTCTGGCTCGCCTAACTTTCTGATGCCTTCCCATACATTCCCAATAGCTATCGGGACCGCACAGTGGCCGGGGTTCAGAAAGATTGTCAAGGCTTACAGCAGCGGGGACTGCTCCGGATTTGCACCGGATTCCCTTATTAAGGCACCTCCCGTAAAAGGAGGAAAGCCACCAAAACAGGACAAAAGTAGAAAATAATTTTGGAAAGCCCTGTTTAACCGCTAAGAACGCAAAGGGTAACCGCTAAGAGCACAATGGCGAAGGGTTGGATTTGCGGAAGGAATAAGCGTATTAATCCTGTCAGGTTTTGGAAACCTGACAGGATTACCCAATTACATTTTCACATTGCCTACTTCATAACAATTACTTATCTTTGACGTTAGTAACTTATAGAATTAGCATGATTGTTTCGTTTGGTTCGAAGGATACTGAAAAAATATGGAAGGGGGAACAAGTTCGAAAGCTACCTATTGAAATTCAAAAAGTTGGGCGCAGGAAATTAAGAATGCTGAATAACTCGCAGAATATTGAAGATCTACGAGTACCTCCATCAAACAGACTTGAGAAGCTGAAAGGAAATGAATTCTACAGTATCCGGATTAACGACCAATGGCGAATTGTCTTTCGGTGGGAGAATAATCAGAGTTACGATGTTGAAATAATGGACTATCACAAATAAGGGAGGATTAAACATGGAAAAACTGGCAAATATTCATCCTGGCGAGATTTTACTTGAGGAATTTTTAATCCCGATGGGAATCTCGGCTTACCGGCTTTCAAAAGACACCGAGATTCCTCAAACGAGGATTTCTCAAATTATAAAAGGCAACAGAAGAATAACGGCAGACACCGCACTAAGGCTAAGCTCCTATTTCGGAAATTCGGCCAAATTTTGGCTTGGATTACAAGATGATTATGATCTCGAAGAAGAACAAGCACGGCACAATGAGCTATTCTCCAGAATCAGGAAAAACTCTCAAAAGCACGCAGTATAATTATCACCCTTACAGGTTTATCACTTTATCGGCAATTTTTTGCAGCTCCATAATGTCGATCATCGTTCCGGCAATGCCGGCTTCAACTTTATCCAGCAGGTCGAAATATTTCAGGCAGGTTTTGCAGGCGATCAGTTTCACGCCACGCTCTTCGAGAGTCTTAAACTGTTCGATGACCGGCGAACCGTTGCAGATTAGCTTTACCCCGCCATTGTAAAAGGCAATCACCTGGGGCAACTCGGTTTCTTCGGCCAGCAGTGTCAGGTAATTTTTAACAAGCAAAAGGCCAAGCTCCGTATCGCCTGTTCCCATGCCGTTTTGGGTGATTTGTATAAACGTATTTTTCATTGTTGTTATTGGTTTTCAGGCAAAGATAATGCACCGAATGATTTATCGTTAATGCACACCTGGTTCGATTGTCGTAATTTTGGTTTTGGGAACGTTTGAAGAGCTTAGTCCTTGAATACAAACCAAACACGAAGATACAAAGACACAAATAAAACTGTCTGAGTACTATCTCTTTGTGTCTTCGTGTTTGGAATTTTCACTTTTGAGCCTCTGCTCAACCACCACATCCCAGAAACTGGAAAGAGGATCAGTTTACCTTGTAACTGAACCTCATTCCACGAGGTATAATAAATGCAGATATGAAAACACTCTTGCTATTCGTAATTTTGAGTATCCCGGCCATCCTGTATTCCCGGCGAAATTTGTTCCTCCCCAAAAGCCACGGTTTTTACCGCTTTTTCAGTTGGGAATGCATCATCTGGCTGTTTGCAGTCAATGTTGACTATTGGTTTAAAAATCCCTTCAGCATAAGCCAGATTATATCCTGGGTTTTATTGTGCATCTCGGGCTATTTGGTTATTGCCGGTGTAATAAAAATGAAAAGAGAAGGAAAAGCCGGGTCAGGCAGAAAAGATGAAACGCTTTACGAATTTGAAAAAACCACCGAACTAATTGATTCCGGCATTTTTCGTTACATCAGGCACCCGCTGTATTCTTCGTTGCTGTTCCTTACCTGGGGTATCTTTTTCAAACACGCAACAATGCTGCTTTTGCTGATTGCTCTGCTGTCAAGCGTTTTTCTGTACATCACGGCCCTGATTGAGGAAAAAGAATGCCTGGAGGTGTTTGGTGAAAAATACCGCGGGTATATGAAGCATACCAGGCGGTTTGTTCCTTTTCTTTTTTAAGCTGAACCAAATAGAAGAAGGATTTATCCGGTTCTTAAAATGCTTGTCTTCCAAACCAGGTTTCATTTCTTTTCCTTAGATGAAAAGAAACCCCGCCTGACCGGACGGGCAGGGAAACAAAGAAAAATCAAGGCTGACGGACCTTTTGAAAGAAAACTACGGATTGGGGACTCTACGCAGTCCAACTCGTCGTTCCTCCTCAAACAGGACTGCTTGCCAGTCCCATCCCGAATCCCCTTCCCTTGTTTTCTAATTCAAAACCCCCGTAGGCCGATCTTCGGAAGCAAACTGTAGTTTTATAACCTTCTTACACATCGATCAGCTAGGAGTGCTATATTTTCAGGTTTAGAAATCGCTCACAGAAGTGGTACACTGACCGTCAAAACACACAAAACCCGGCCATTTGTCAGACCAGGTTCTGTTTTCTGAACACGTTTAAGAATTTACGACTGAGGCTCCTGTTTTTTGTGGATGGACACCAGGATAATGATGCATGCACGTGCCACAAGAAAAACCACAATTCCGACAAGTGGCCCAACCAAAGCCATTTTCAAATGACTGGCAAACATGCTCGGGCTAATATCACCGGCAGCCTGGATTTTGTCGAATGCCTGAATCAAACCAATTGTTCGTCCCAAATAGCCCCAGACAATACTGAACCACCCTAGTGAAACCAACAACGACTTTGTTTTTTCAAAATCGGCTTTGCCCAAGAAAGCACGGAAAAAAAGAACAAGAACAGCTACCAGTATAATCAGAATTGTGTAAGAGATTAAAATACCACCATCATTTAAAATTTCAATTAGATTACCCATGACAATAATTTTTTGAGGTTAAAACATAGTCAAATGTACCGGTGTTTCCTTTATCATTCATTTATTTGCGACAAATCAACCAATATGTCCTATTTTCTGCTGTTTTAAAGATACGAAATGTAATTTGTCTTTTCGGAATGCAGAAACCGCTGTCAAACCGGTTACCGGTCGATAAAAAAGTCACGTTTAAAAGAAATTACGTACTATTGTTGCTATGAATATTGTTCGGATCTTAAAAACCAGGTTTATTCTGATTCACATCCTTCTGTGGATTTCAGTTTGGTTTTTCTTTGCTTACTTTTTCAGTTACAACAACGACAATACGACCTATATCCTTTGGTTTTCGAGCCTGCTGTTGCCACTCACCATCGGCGTTACCTACTTTATGGTTTATTTTCTGATACCCAAATATCTGCTAAAAAAGAAATACTGGCATTTTGGTTTATATAGTTTCTACCTGCTGGTTTTTACATCGTATGAAATTGTACTGCTGCTTTATGGATGTCTCTACTTTCTATTGGATTTTGATATATCGAACATGCCCCCGATGAGCAAAAATTTTACGTTTGTCCTGGTACTGGTATTTCTGGTTGTAGGGATAGTCAGTTTTGTTAATTTGCTTAACCATAATTTTAAAACGGCATCGTTAAATAAAGAACTCGAAAACAAAATCCTGAACACGCAACTGCAACTGAAAGAGCAGGAGCTGCACTACCTGAAAATGCAGATCCACCCGCATTTCCTGTTCAACACACTGAACACGATTTACGGTTTTGCGCTGAAACAGTCGAAACAAACACCCGATATCATCCTGAAACTGTCGAACCTGCTCGACTATATTCTTTACCAGGTGAACAAGCCCAAAGTGAGCTTAAAGGAAGAAGTGCTACACATCCGGGAATATATTGAGCTGGAAAAAATCCGCTTTCAGGACCGGCTGAAAGTGAACTTCGAAAGCAGCGAAATTGATGAGCACATCCAGGTGGCGCCCATGCTGATGATCCCGTTTGTGGAGAACGCCTTTAAGCACGGGAACCTGAAAAAGGGCTTCCTGACGATTGAGATAAACATTGCCATTTCGCAAAACAGACTTGACTTTTCGATCCGAAATACGTTTATTGACCGGGAAAAAGAAGAAAGCAACAACGGGATCGGGCTGGAAAATATCCGGAAACGACTGGAGTTGCATTATAAGGACAACTACCAACTGATGATTGAACCAACCGATGATTGGTTTGCGGTGAACCTGACTATTTTCAACTTAAACCTGATGAATAATGCGTGACCCAATTCCCTGTATTATTGTTGACGACGAGCCGGTTGCCCGCGAAATACTGGAAAGCCACCTTTCAAAAATTGATGCAGTGAACGTGGTAGCCAGTTGCAAAAACGCTGTCGAAGCTTTTAACGTGATCAACTCGCAGCATGTCGACCTGATTTTCCTTGACATCAACATGCCCGAAATATCGGGGCTTTCGTTTGCCCGGTCGATCAATAAAAACATCAAAGTGATTTTCACAACGGCTTACCGCGAATATGCGATTGACGGCTTCGACTTGCAGGCGGTTGATTACCTGCTGAAACCCATTTCGTTTGAACGCCTGTTGCAATCTATCAACAAATACCTCGACGAAAATACGCCCGCTAAGAGTTACGAGCCCGTGGAAATCACACCCGAGAAAAGCGAATCGTTTTTTGTACGTGCCGACCGCAAAATGATCAAAGTCTGCTTTGCCGACATCCTGTACATCGAGAGCCTGAGCGACTACGTGAAAATCCACCTGACCGATAAAACGGTTGTCACCCGCGACACGATTACCAATATCGAATCCAAATTGCCGCAGCATGACTTTTTGCGCGTGCACCGCTCGTTTATTGTTTCGATGCCCCGGATCGACTCGTTTACCAACGAGTTTGTGGAAATTGGCCGCAAGCAGATCCCAATCAGCCGCAGCTACAAAAAGGAGATATTAGACAGGCTGGAAGGGATGTAAACTGAAAAGTGATTCAATATTCCGCCTTCAATCGTGCAAATGCAGCCATGATTTTTTGAGTGAAAAGCCCGGGCTTGCCATTTCCAACCGCCTGCCCATCAATCGTGGTTATGGGCAGAATGTGTTTGGTGGTGCTTGAAAGGAAAACCTCGTCGGCCGTGTGCAGGGTTTCGAGGCCAAGGTTGGTTACAGCATGCGGGATTTGTTCCGCGTTTAGGATTTCGAGCACCAGTCCGCGGGTCACCCCTTTCAGTACATTTTCGGCCGGCGTGATCACCATTCCGTCCTTCACCACGAAAATGTTCCCGCGCGAAGTTTCCTGCACCGTTTGTCCGTTGTGGTAAAGCACATCTACCACCCTGGGGTCGGCCTGCTCATTCATCCAAAACTGGCCAGCCAGGTAGTCGGTCGACTTGGCCCCGGGCAAAAATCGCTGAAAGTTTTTCGTGACAAGGGCGGCACCATCTCTATAAAGCGAGGCACCGTAGGTCGGCATGAGCGTTGGGAACACGTACAGGGCAGCCTCATAAAAGCCGGAAAAATTGTTTTCGTGCGGCAGGGCAAACAGCTTGATGTAGAAATCATCCATCTCGTTACAGTTGATCAGCTCCTCTACAATTTCCGCCAGTTGATCCTGAAACTCCGTTTTAAGCTTGAGAATGTCCATCGTGTTGACGAAACGGGCAAAATGCCGGTCGCCATAGAAAGGACGGCGACGGACCACCTCGAAAAATTCGAACGCACCGTACCCGCGGTTAATGGAAAGACTGGTTACCGGAATGGTGATTTGCGAAAGCTCCTGAAAAACCCCATTGTTAAAACCGATCATAGCGTGCTAGTTTTAAAACTGACAAATTACAACGAATTTTTGGAAAGCTTCTCATGCGCATTCGTGAGATTGTCGAAAAGTCCCGGTATACCAATCAAACACAAAGGCACGAAGACACAAAACAGTAATCTTCAGATGATCTATTCGTGCTTTGTTTTTAAAATTTTCCCCCTTCGCTGTCGCCGTTTGTATCCATTGCTTGCAGACAGTTTATTTAACCTGGATTTTCCACTGGTCGCCAATATTTGAACCCCGCTCACGCAGTTCTGTGATCGGTGTGCAATTCGGAAGAATTGAAAATCGATGAAGTCAAATTCTCCCTAAACAATCAATCGCACACGTCCCGAAGGGACAGCTTAATTCAGCCCGGTGGCACCGCCCCGGGATAAATAGCAAGATAGCCAATTTGCGTCCTGAAAGGACAGCTTATCAATTAACAACAGGTTGAATTATTCAATATAAGTAGTGAAGTTTGCATTTATATAGCGTTTGCAAGAAAACCTTACTTTCCCATCGCTCACCCCACTAACTCCCCTGAAGGGGAGGACTCCAACCCGCTATGTGCGAGGGATTTCCCCTTTAGGGGACTAAGGGGTGCGCGAAGGCACTTGTAAAAATTCATGAGTTTTCTTGCAGACACTATATAGTCAGTATCAGTTGCCCTTTCAGGGCGAAAATACTGAGGTGCTACTGTTCCCCCAAGGCGGTGCCTTGGGCTGAATTTACTTGGGCTTTCAGCCCGAAAATTTAATATTACTACCTTTCTCAATCTAACTGACGTCAATAATACTCCCCCAGACCTTCCGGGATAAATTCGTGGGTCATAATTTGCTGGGTGCCGGCATCCGGAGACTCGTGATATGTTACATTCCCGGCCAACAGCTGCTCCATCAGTTCGAGCTTTTCGGTATTCAGTTCAACCGGTAAAACTGCGGAACGGCGTTCAACCACCACTTCTTTGTTATCATCCAGGTAAACCGTTTCAAAATCATTCATTCCCGTTGGCTGTGGGAAAATGTGGCTCACATGGTACTCAACAGCTACCGGAAGCCGGAGTGATTTAACCAGTTCCAGTTCATCGGCATGAAAATCGAGCCGCCCGGTGCGTACACTGAACACCGCTT
>JBNKTK010000007.1:39371-61382 GCA_050298035.1 Mangrovibacterium sp.
CCGGCGGCTATTTCCGGGGCAAGTCTTTCAAGCACCTGTTCCTGCTCACCGGGGCTGACTTTAGCAAAAAGGTTGCGCATAAAACCGTTTTCGGTAATGCTTTCCCACGGGTAAACCACGTAAGGCGCGTGCTTCTTCCGGTTGGCCGATTTCTGGTGCCGGTTTTTGTACACAAACGAGCAGTAATTTATTGGTAGGCCAATCCCTTCGTCAAGCGTGTATTGGATTAACCGCAAGGCCGTGAGTTCCGACTCAATCACCGTCACTTTTTCGCCATGCGTGTAAGTGTAGTCATGTTCAACCAATTGATTGAAATTGTATGGAGTAAGGCGCATCTGGTGAAAATTCAGGTGGCTGACACCCAAATCTTTCAGCTCGCGTATTTTTTGCTTCAGCAGCTCTTCTTCCTGCGGAACAGCAGGTATTTCAACAGTCACAACCGGAATTTGCCCGACTGCCAGTTTCAGTTTGTCGGTTTTGTAATCGGTTGCGCCAATATCGAAGCGCATTTCGTTCAGCCCGGCCTGTTTCAGGGCTTCCACTTTATCGGAGGTCAGCAAAATGCCGTTTGTGTAAAGCCAGACATAAACTTCCTCGCCAAAGGCCTCTTTCACGGCTTTCACAAAAGCCAGGCTTTTATCGAATGAAATCAGGGGTTCGCCACCCGAAATACTGACGCCTTTAAAGCCAAATTTGCGGATGTACTCCACGTAAGTTTCCGGCTCATCAAAAATGAGGGTGTTTGTCTCGGGCTGGGCCAGATCGGTTTGCTGTGTCGGGCAATAGAAACACTTCCCGTTGCACAGGTTATTGATGAAAAGACAAGACCATTGTCCTTCACCACAAAGCCGACACCCGCGCGAAAGGCTGGTCACATCAGCTTTACTGTTATGAAATCCCCATTTGACGCGGTTTTCTATGGCCGACAAAATCGTTTGTCGCTCCTGCATCGCGGTCGCGGCTTCGTCCGGTGACGGGAACTTCAGATAGTTGTATTTCACCTGGTATTCTTCCTGATTCCTCAGCAAGTGCCGCTGTTTTAAAGGCGTTAACCCATTCATTCAGTACATCAAATAACTGGCGCAAATATATCTCAATTCTCAATTCCGGATTCAAGGCTGTAAAAATTTTCTACCTTTGCAGAAATTTCTCAAGTTCATGAAAAATCAACTACAGATTTACAATACTTTAACACGCAAAAAAGAAGTTTTTGTTCCCCTTCATCCGGGCAAAGTAGGTTTGTATGTTTGCGGGCCTACGGTTTACGGAAATGCACACCTCGGACATGCCCGCCCGGCAGTGACTTACGACCTGCTGTTCCGCTACCTGAAACATCTTGGGTACAAGGTCCGCTACGTGCGCAACATCACCGATGTGGGCCACCTGGCCAATGATGCTGATGAGGGTGAAGATAAAATTGCCAAAAAGGCCCGTTTGGATGAACTGGAGCCAATGGAAGTGGTTCAGATTTATACCAACGACTACCACAAAAATATGGAGAAGCTGAACGTGCTTCCCCCCAGCATTGAACCCCGTGCAACAGGCCACATTATTGAACAAATTGAAGTAGTTGAAAAAATACTGGCTGCCGGTTATGCTTACGAAAGCAACGGTTCGGTTTATTTTGACGTGGAAAAATACGCGAAAGACTATCCTTACGGGGAACTTTCGGGGCGTAAAATTGAAGATATGCAGGCCAGCACCCGCGAACTGGACGGGCAGGATGAAAAGCACTCGTCGCTTGATTTTGCCATTTGGAAGAAAGCTTCGCCTGAACATATCATGCGGTGGCCATCGAAATGGAGCGACGGTTTCCCGGGCTGGCACTTGGAGTGTACGGCCATGAGCTGCAAATACCTGGGTGAAACATTCGATATCCACGGTGGAGGGATGGACCTGACCTTTCCGCACCACGAAGCCGAAATTGCACAGTCCAAAGCTGCAACAGGCCACGATGCCGTTCGCTATTGGATGCACAACAACATGATCACCCTGAACGGACAGAAAATGGGGAAATCGCTGGGAAATGCCATTTCGCTGGAAGAGTTTTTCTCGGGCGATCATGCTTTGCTCGAAAAGGCTTACAGCCCGATGACCATCCGCTTTTTCATGCTGACGGCCCACTACCGCAGTACGCTCGATTTCTCGAACGAAGCGCTGCAGGCTGCTGAAAAGGGCATGGAACGCCTGTTAAAAGCCACAGAAACGCTGGAAACGCTGAAAGCGGACGAAAATTCAACAGTCAATGTAGCCGATCTGAAAGAAAAGTGCTACGCGGCCATGAACGACGACATGAACAGCCCAATCGCCATTGCACACCTGTTTGACGGGGTGAAAATGATCAACTCCATTGCCGACGGAAAAGCCAGCATTTCGGCTAGTGATTTGGCCGAGCTGAAATCGCTCTATTCAACCTTTGTTTTTGATTTATTTGGCCTGAAAAAGCCGGAACAGGCAGCAACAGGCAGCAACGAAGCTTACAGCGCTGCAATTAACCTGTTGTTGCAATTGCGGCAGGAGGCAAAAGCAAACAAAGACTGGGCAACGGCCGATAAAATCCGCAACGAACTGACCAACCTTGGTTTTGTGATAAAAGACACAAAAGACGGGTTTAGCTGGGAATTGAAGTAATAAGTCAGGAAAAAACGAATCCTTTCCTGACTTATAGAATTGAAACATTTTCTTAGTCTAGAATTGATAGGTTACAGGCAAAACAAAACCATAAAAGATAAAGCTTGCACTTGAACTTCCAGAGTAAATGACATTTACAGAAGGATTTATACCTAGCTTCCCTAGCTTTACATAACCGCCAATGGAACTAATAGCTCCTAATCCACCAGTTGAATTTTTCTCATATTCATCAACATAAGGCTCCTGCGTATTATTAAAAATTCCCAAATACTCCTTAAATGAAAAAACTCCAATGGCAAAATCAGATGTTAAGCCTACAGTCTTTCCTTTTATCTTTGGACTGACTCCCAAATATACTCCACCCCCGTTTAAAGAATAATCAAAAGAATTAGTATCACCGGGTGACCATGATTTTGATCCTAAATCATCATTTCCAACCAACACCATTGAACCAAAGATAAGATCAACGTATTCATTTTTAGTTTGTAAAGTAAACTTAAGGTTAATCCCGCTCATGCTTGTCTCATCTTTAATAGGTGCACCATTATACTTAAAATTATAATAGTCATTATTATTTAATGAGTTACTCATATAAATATAGCCCAAATCAATTTGAACACCTCTTAAAAAACTACTTTTTTCCTGAGCTGTGAGGCTTAGTAAAAAAATAAAATTCAATAAAAAAATAAATGCATATTTCATAAATACTAGTTTTAATCATCTGTCTCACTCACTAATAACCTAATTTGGCCTCTATTTGGAAATTGCAACCACATTCACAATGCCCAAGGATAATCCTCGGGCATATCAATTTACTACTAAAATAAATATTATTCGTTCAATAAAAAAAGGGGTGAGAAATTTATTATTATTTTAAATAATAATTCAACATTGCCCGGCAGTAAAACATTTCGTCTTTCCAGGACTGTCGAGAAAATGTATAATTGTATTTCTACCAATATTTTGTCACTACTTGGCAGTTCCTTTAGGAACTTAAGGTGGGTAGTAATAAATTTAGTCCAAATCTTTAAAAGTTCCGTAGGTACTTAATAAAATCAGTGGTTTTAAAAAGATTTATTAGAATTTAGCAGGACAATAATGTTTTACAGAATTATTTGTATTTTCACACATCACACAAAATCAATCAAGTTATGGCTGTCACTCGATTTGGAGTTTCACTGGAAGAAGATTTGCTGAAAGCCCTCGACAAATACGTTCAGGAAAATAATTTTGCCAATCGTTCCCAGGCTATCCGGTTTCTTATTGAAAAAAACCTGGTAGAAGAAAAATGGAAATGTGACAACCTGGTTGCCGGGGCGATCACCTTGGTTTACAACATCAACAAAAAAGATATTCGCTCGAAGCTACTTGACATACAAGCTGAAAACCAATCGGTTATTCTTTCATCCCAACTTTTCCACATCAACCCGGAAAACTGCCTCGAAATTGTGGCCGTGAAAGGCCCATCGTTTAAACTTACCGAATTGGCCGACCAATTAATTGCCGTAAAAGGCATTCAGCACGGGAAGCTGATCATGAGTAAAGTTGGCTAATCCCGGCACATTGATAAATACCAGTTTTATATCATGCCTGAATGATTATTTTTAGCCGTTAATTCTGAAATTTTAAGGGTATGAAACAGATTTTATTGTTGGTTTTGATTTTGGTCGGATCACTGGGGGTGAACGCCCAAACGGCAGTCAATATTTACAATCCGGATGCTGATGCAAAAGCAGATATTCAGCAAGCCGTAAAAAAGGCAAAAGAAGAAGGTAAACATGTTTTTCTGCAAATTGGCGGCAATTGGTGCCCGTGGTGTGTAAAATTCCATCGTTTTGTGGATGAAGACACTGAAATAAAAAGCTTTGTTGATGAAAATTTTGTGGTCGTGAAAGTGAACTACA
Organism: Mangrovibacterium sp.; assembly: GCA_050298035.1. GTDB lineage: Bacteria > Bacteroidota > Bacteroidia > Bacteroidales > Prolixibacteraceae > Gaoshiqia. Next base: position 43,907 of record JBNKTK010000007.1, read on the forward strand.
GCAAAGAAAACAAAAACGAAGACCTTTTAAAAGAACTGGATTTCCCGCAACGGTTTGGCTTCCCGGTTTTTGTTGTGCTTGATGGCAACGGGAAACGGATCCACACGCAAAACTCAGCCTACCTGGAAGCGGATGGTGGATACAGTCAAAAAGAAGTGTTGACTTTCTTCAAACAGTGGTCACCCAAAGCGCTCGATCCGGCTACATACTCGAATTAGCGGGCGAAATATGACTTTACTTATTTATTTTCCCTTGAAATAGCCATAACTTGCGTGTGTTATTTCAAGGGAATTTTTTATGAAAGCAATTGTCAAAAGTAAACCGGAACGCGGCCTGTGGATGGAAGATGTGCCCATGCCGGTTGTCGGGCCAAACGATGTTTTAATCAAAGTCAAAAAAGCCGCGGTTTGCGGAACCGACCTTCATATTTACAAGTGGGACGAATGGGCCCGGAATACCATTAAAACACCGGTGATTATCGGCCATGAATACATGGGCGAAGTGGTTGAAACCGGGTCGGAAGTTGACCGGGTGCATGTGGGCGAACGGGTGACTGTAGAAGGCCATATTGCCTGTGGTTTTTGCCGAAACTGCCGCCGTGGCAGGCAACACATCTGCGACCACACAATTGGTATAGGCGTGCAGCGCGATGGCGGTTTTGCCGAATACATTTCCGTTCCGGCCAAAAATGTTTTAAAAGTTGACCCGCAGATTCCCGATGAGATTATGGCTATTATGGATCCGCTGGGCAATGCCACGCACACAGCCCTCTCCTTCCCGCTTTTGGGTGAAGATGTCTTGATCACCGGTATTGGCGGCCCTATTGGCGCCATGGCCGCTGCCGTTTGTAAATTTGCCGGGGCGCGGAATATCGTGGGGACTGATTTGAGTAGTTATCGGCGCGACTTAGCCCGCAAATTGGGAGCAACCAAAGTTGTTGATCCAACTAAAGAAAGCATTCGCGATGCCATGGGAAGCTTGGGTATGGTGGCTGGTTTTGATATCGGTTTGGAATGCAGCGGTTCTCCGGTGGCCTTTAACGACATGGTAGAAAACATGTACAACGGTGGGAAAATATCACTGCTCGGTTTACTTCCTACCGACACCAAAATAAACTGGAGTAAACTCATTTTTAAGGGATTGACCTTAAAAGGGATTTACGGCCGTGAAATGTATGAAACCTGGTACCACATGGAAATGATGCTGACTTCGGGATTAAACATCATGCCGGTCATCACCCACCGGATGAAGGCCGAAAATTTTCAGGAAGCATTCGATATTATGGAACAAGGCAATTGCGGAAAAATTATTTTGGATTGGGAATAAACGATAAAAGCAGTTCCTTTCTCAAAAATATTCATAAATTTGATTTGTTAAATTTGAATGAAACTGCATGAATACTACAATTTCACGTCAAATCAGGTTTGTAAATTTCATTACAGATCTTTTAATTTTCGCTATTATCTCATCTGCAATTTTAGTTACCCTGAAATCCAATTTCAGCAGTTTAAGCACTGATAACAAATATATCGACAGAATAATTTCATTGTTGCTCTATTCGGCCTATTACCTGGTTTGTGAAGGTATATTCCGTACAACACCGGGGAAATTTCTGACAAAAACAAAAGTAGTTACCAATGACGGCGAAGCTGCTTCGTTTCAACTTATTCTGATCAGATCAATTACCCGGATTATCCCGTTTGAACCTTTAAGTATCTTTTTTAGCGATAATAAAAACTGTTGGCATGATACTATATCGAAGACCAAATTAATACGAGTTAATCATTAAAATTATTAATCTATGAAAAAGAAATTAACTGTAAAATTGATTGCTGTTTTGCTTATGGCTGTGACTCTTCTTCCTTCATGTGCTACTGTTTTCGGTGGCCAGGTAACAACTTGTCAAAGAACAAAACCTGCACCGGGCGAACCTGCAAGACCGGTTCGTGCCGTAGCATTAATTGCTGATGTTTTACTGTTTTGGCCTGGTGCAATTGTTGACTTTGCCACAGGTGCGATCTACAAGCCTTGTAATAAATAAGCAGAAAATTTATTCAAGAATATATAGAAGGATCAGGTTGTTTTACAGCTTGATCCTTTTGCTTATCGTAAATTCGGTAAAATTTGTCCCGTTTAAGATATTCAGTGAATGCAGTTCCATTTTTGAATTTTGCTGATAACGGACAAACGAAGCCCCAAAATAAAATGCCGGGAAATGATGCCCCGCAGAAATACGAACAACTGCACTCCTGCTCATCTTGATACGTTTATTCTCCGTTTCGTCTGAATACCAAACATTTCGTTGTAAACCCAAACTTAAGCGGTACGAACCGGTTATAATCCAGTTTGGGATTGGTACCCAGGAGTAGGCATAACCAACATTTGCATTCAGGCTATGGCTTTTAAACTGGTTCAGTTCTCTCCACTCCGAAAAATACTTCACATGAATTTCACGTGGAACAAAAACCAAATCGGAAGCTACTTTTAACGCATAAATTCCACCGCCAACAATAACTGAACCAGCACTTTTTAACTGAAGTTCATTCTGTTTAAATGCCGCTTTATACGAGAACCTGCGATTATTAAGCACATAATTGATATTCATCCCAAAATTTGCAGTAGACAAATCCCTTCTGATATAATTTCCCTCTTGGGGAATATTCAATATTCCTTTCAAATCAGACGTTTTCAGATAATATCCACGCGTTTTTAAAGCCAGGAGATCAATCGTAAACTTTCGGGCATATAGATAGCTTTGCAGTCCAAAATTCGATGTTTTCCCATACTTATCATCATCCGACGGAAGCAGGGGCAGTTTCGTACCAATATTAATCCCAAACCACTTGTAGTTAAACCCAACTCCTAAGTTGAAATAGTCATTCGGACGATATTTCAGATTTACCGACTCGGTCAGGTCATTAAATTGTATGAAATTATTCTTATTTGACGAATAAACCCTGACAATTAAATCATTATAATAGGTTTTGATATAGGTCGAATCCAAATTAAATGACCGCCTCTCTTCCTTTCCCCGGCCAAAAGCAGAAGTCAGGAAGAACAGGCACAACAGTGTAAACAAAATGTTCTTTTGAATCATTTAATTAGTTGTTATCAGCATTGTTATAAATCGATATCCACCCAAACCGGACAATGATCGGAATGAACGACCTCAGGCATAATACCGGCATTTCGTATTTTTTGTTTCAATCCGTTTGTAACCATATGATAATCGATACGCCAGCCTTTGTTTCGTTCACGAGATCCTGCCCGGTAACTCCACCATGAATACTGATCGGGGTCTTGTACAACCTCGCGAAAGCTGTCAACATAGCCATCATCGACAAAATTTTGAAACCATTCCCTCTCTTCCGGAAGAAAACCGGAAGTATTTTGCTGTTTCTCCGGATTATGAATGTCAATCCACAACCGGCAAATGTTATAATCCCCCGAAATAATCAGATTCGGTCGCTCCTTTCTCAATTCATTCAAATAAACCTGAAAATCGGCTAAAAAATCCATTTTATAGGCTTGTCTGGGGCCTCCGGTAGTTCCGGAAGGGAAATAGGCGCTAATAACCGAGAAATCGCTATAATCAGCTCTGATAACCCTCCCTTCAACGTCATACTTTGGGTTTCCTATTCCAAATTCAATGTGCTGGGGTTTTTCCTTCGTAATAATAGCAACTCCGCTGTAACCGGGCTTCATCGCTGAAAAAGGATAAAGCTGATATCCCCGCTTCTCAAATTCTTCCTCACTCATTTGACCGGGTTGCGCCTTGATTTCCTGGAGACACACAATATCAGGTGATGATGATTCCAGCCATGTTAAGAAATCTTTCTTTAATGCGGCCCGAATGCCATTAACGTTATAAGATAAAATACGTTTCACAATTTTTCGTAATTTTGGATTTTATTCGCAGCCGAAAATAATTGAATTTTTTAACACAGAAAAAGCCATTGAATACAGGTGTTGTCATAAAATCAACCGGTAGTTGGTACAGTGTAAAAGCAGAAACCGGGCAAATCATTGAATGCAAAATCAAAGGAAATTTTCGCATCAAAGATATTAAAAGTACCAACCCTATTGCTGTTGGCGATCATGTAGAATTTAAACTGATTGATCAGGAAGGAGACGATACGGCCAAAACTGTAGGCCTGATTACCGAAATCAGTGACCGGAAAAATTACATTGTCCGCAAATCACCAAATCTTTCGAAACAATCGCATATTATTGCGGCAAACATCGATCAGGCATTCTTAGTTGTCACCGTAAACTATCCGGTTACCACAACCACCTTTATCGACCGCTTTTTGGCTTCAGCCGAGGCATACCGTATTCCCTGTACGCTTATTTTCAATAAAATTGACCGATACAACAGAGATCAATTGAACCACATGGAAGAATTGATTGAGCTATATCAAAGCGTTGGCTACCGGTGTTTAAAGACTTCTGCAAAAAAGAAAACCGGCCTTGATCAGCTAAAAAAATGGATGACCGGAAAAACAAATGTTTTCTCAGGCCATTCAGGCGTGGGAAAATCAACTTTGATCAACAGTGTTGAATCCGGATTAAACCTTAAAACAAAAGAAATTTCGGAATATCACCTGAGCGGTCAGCACACGACCACCTATTCCGAAATGTTTGAATTAAGTTTTGGCGGATACATTATCGACACGCCCGGAATAAAAGGGTTCGGTATGCTCGATATGGAAAAGGAAGAAATTGGTCATTATTTTCCTGAAATTTTCAAACGGTTGGAAAAATGTCAGTTTTATAATTGCACCCATACCCACGAACCGGGTTGCGAAGTGAAAAGAGCTGTCATTGAAAATGAAATTGCCGAAAGCAGGTACTACTCTTACCTTGGTTTACTTGAAGTAGATGAAAAATACCGGAATTGATACAGATTAATAAAAAACCAAACCTTTTCCTTACCGAAATTTTACCACTATAAAAAACTATATTTCAGTGTTTTAAATTGAAATATTCAAAGATTTTAGTGGCACGAGAATCGCCTATTTGTGCCGCAACTGTATCGTAGGACTGTTTTTTTAGATTCTCAAGGCTTTTAAATTCCCTTAAAAGTAGCTGAATTGTTTTTTCACCAATTCCGGGTATCTCTTCCAATTCGGATTTGATAAAATTCTTTGATCGTTTTTGCCGGTGAAAAGTTATCCCAAAACGGTGAGCTTCATCGCGGGCTTGTTGGATCACTTTTAATGTTTCCGAATTTTTGTCCAGGTAAAGCGGAACAGAATCTCCCGGGAAGAAAATTTCTTCCAGTTTTTTTGCAATACCAATTATCGCAATCTTCCCTCTCAACCCTAATTTTTCGAGAGCATTTAAAGCCATTCCCAATTGCCCCTTTCCCCCATCAATAATTATCAACTGTGGCAAGGGATTTTTTTCGTCAAGCTGACGTTTATACCTGCGATAAACAATTTCCTCCATCGAAGCAAAATCATTCGGCCCTTCAACTGTTTTGACATTGAAATGACGATACTCCTTTTTGGCCGGCTTTCCGTTTTTAAAAACAACACAGGCAGCAACCGGATTAGTTCCCTGCAAATTCGAGTTGTCAAAACATTCAATCTGAACAGGCAATTCTTTTAATTGAAGATCCTTTTTAATCGTTTCTAGAATCCTGCCGGTACTTTGCTGAGGTTTTGAAAGCGCCATTTGTTTTTCTTTTTCAAGCCTGAAATATTTGGCATTCCGCAACGAAAGATCCAGTAGTTTCTTTTTATCGCCACGTACCGGAACTTTAAATTCAACTTTCTCCAGTTTTATATCAGGTTTAAACGGTACCAATAGCTCTTTGGCATTCGAAAAAATCTTTTGCCGGATATCAGCAATTGCGTATTCCAATAATTCTTCCGGCGATTCATCAAGCGCCTTTTTTATCTCGGTGGTGTATGTTTGTACAATTGCCCCGTTTATCACTTTCAGGTAATTGACAAAGGCAGATTTTTCCACTACTTCAATCCCAAAAACATCAACATCGGTAATTGTAGCACTAACAACTGTCGAACGATTTTGGAATTTTTCAAGAATCAATACCTTTTCCTTTATTCGGTTGGCATCTTCAAAGTGGTATTCTGAGGCAAACCGGTTCATCAATTCACGCAAATATTTGATGACTCCGGCAATATTTCCTTTTAAAATGTCTTTTATTTCATCAATATATTGGTTGTAGTCATCTTCCTGCAGATAGCCTTCACAAGGTCCCAAACAGTTCCCGATATGGTATTCGAGGCAAACTTTAAATTTCCCGTTTTCGATGTTTTCTTTTGAAAGATTGAACTTACAGTTGCGGAGTTTATATAAGCGTTTAAACAAATCGAGCAAGGTTCGGACGGCAACAACAGAAGTGTACGGGCCAAAATAACTGGAACCATCACGGTACACATTCCGGGTTTGAAAAACACGCGGGAAATGTTCATTTTTTACCACAATCCACGGGTAGGTTTTGTCGTCTTTCAACCTGATATTATAGCGCGGCTGGTATTTTTTTATCAGGTTATTTTCGAGTAAAAGGGCATCTTCTTCCGTCTCAACAACCAGGTGTTTGATGTCGTAAATATTCCTGACAAGGAGTGCCGTTTTCCTGTTTTCGTGGTTTTTGGTGAAATATGATGATACCCGCCTTTTTAAATTCTTAGCTTTCCCAACGTAAATAATTTTCCCGGCATTGTCAAAATACTGGTAAATTCCCGGTTGGTCAGGAAGGACAGATATCAGCTTTTTAAGATGATCTATCCGCATATTTACACTGGAGTATTTCAAAGTAAAAATGTAAAATTAGTAATCAACGATGGAGTGCATTTCGTAATCCGAAAGTATTTCTTTGTTGCCGTTTTCAATGAACTTCAGATCGCAGATAAACGAGAAATACACCTTTTTTACATTCATCTGCTGCACCAGTTTTAAGGCTGCCAAAGCAGTTCCTCCAGTCGCCAAAAGGTCATCGTGAATCAACACAACATCATCCTCATTAAGGGCATCCAGGTGCATTTCAATCGTATCAGTTCCATATTCCAATTCGTACGATTCGTGGATCGTAGCAGCCGGCAATTTTCCCTTTTTACGGGCCGGAACGAAGCCGGCATTCAGGCAATACGCTACTGCCCCACCAACAATAAAACCTCGTGATTCTAGCGAAACAATCTTTGTAATTTGCTTCCCTTTGAAGTTATCACAGATACGATCAACCACTTCGCGAAAAGCTTTTTCATCTTTCAGCAAGGTGGTGATATCCTTAAAATTGATGCCTTTCTCCGGATAATCAGGGATTTCACGGATAATTTCCTTTAGATTCATTTCAATAGTTTTTTTGTGTTCCACGTGGAACATTATCTTCCAAGCATAATCAAAAGCACATTAATATCGGCCGGGCTAACGCCGGAAATACGACTGGCTTGACCGATTGTTTTTGGGTTTATTTTACTCAATTTTTGACGTGCCTCAGTTGAAATAGTATGAATGCTTTCGTAGTCAAATTTATTCTCAATATTTATATTTTCGAGCCTTTTGAATTTATCGGCCATCAATTTTTCACGTTCAATATAGCCCGAATATTTAATCAAAATTTCAGCCGATTCAACAATTTCATCGTAGCGGTCAGCAGGTATATTTTTAAGAAATCTATTAAACGGTGTGACTGGTTCAATCACATCAAAAATGGATAATTGAGGTCGTGAAATAATGTCCTTCAATTTGACACCTTGCTTCAAAACTGATGTATTTTTCTGCTCCAAAAGCGGATTTATAAATTGAGGCTTGATTGAAAAATCAGACACAAATTGAATAATATCATCTCTGAATTTTAACTTCTCAGTTAATAAATCCATCCGTTCTTGTGTAGCCAAACCAAGTTCAAATCCTTTTGGCGTTAAACGCACATCGGCATCATCCTGACGTAAAAGAATGCGATATTCAGCTCTTGAAGTAAACATCCGATAAGGCTCATCAACTCCTTTTGTGACCAAATCATCAATTAAAACACCAATATAGGCTTCATCACGATTCAATATAAAACCATCCAAATCATGCGATTTCTGATGCGCATTTATACCTGCAATCAATCCTTGTGCCCCAGCCTCTTCATAACCCGTTGTACCATTAATTTGCCCAGCGAAAAACAGGTTGCCAATAAGCTTTGTTTCCAACGTATGGTTTAGCTGGGTAGGATCGAAATAATCATATTCAATAGCATAACCAGGCCTGAAAATACGCGCATTTTCCAACCCGGGAATCAATCGTAAAGCCCGGTACTGAACATCCCAGGGTAAGGATGAAGAAAACCCATTCAGGTAGTATTCTATTGTAGTTTCACCTTCAGGTTCCAGGAAAAGTTGATGCTGCGGTTTTTCAGAAAAAGTAACGAGTTTTGACTCAATACTCGGACAATATCTTGGCCCGGCGCTCTGAATGGTACCATTGTACATAGGGGAGTCTTCAAAACCTTCTTCCAGGGCTTTATGTACAGCTTCGTTCGTGTAAGTAATCCAACAACTGCGCTGTTTTAAATTCGTTCTTTCATCAGGTAAATAAGAAAATTTATAGTAGCCATCGTCGCCTTTCTGCTCAGTCAATTTAGAAAAATCAATCGTTCTCCCGTCAATACGAACAGGTGTTCCGGTTTTTAAACGACCGGTTACAAACCCGGCATCAGCTAATTGGTCGCTGATAAAATAGGAAGCAGATTCACCTATACGTCCACCTTCCATTTGAGAACGGCCAATGTGCATTAATCCATTCAGGAAAGTACCATTGGTCAAAACAACAGTTTTTGACTTAAATTCAACGCCAATCTTAGTTTTTACACCAATCACTTTTCCCTGTTCAATCAACAAATGGATAACAGCGTCCTGCCATAAATCAAGATTAGGTATATTTTCCAGTTCCTTTCTCCATTCCTCGGAAAAACGCATCCTGTCGCTTTGTGATCTTGGGCTCCACATAGCTGGTCCCTTTGATCTGTTCAGCATGCGAAACTGGATAGAAGTACGATCGGTTATTCGTCCCATATAGCCACCAAGAGCATCAATTTCGCGAACGATTTGTCCTTTTGCAATTCCCCCAACAGCAGGGTTACAGGACATTTGGGCGTATTTACCCATATCCATAGTTATGAGCAGAGTCTTCGATCCTAAATTAGCTGCAGCTGCAGCTGCCTCGCAACCGGCATGCCCCCCTCCTACTACAATGACATCATAATATGGTAACATATCTGAAAATTTAGCACACAAAATTAATAGAAAACCTTTGATATGAAAAAGTTAGCTGTTCAATAAAACCATTACAATCTATTCCATAGAAATAGAGAAGGAAATAACAGGTTTACAAAAAAGCTTAAAGTTTGGAAAGGTAGTAATCTTCCTTTTGAGTCATGATATCTTTATCTGTTGGCTCTTTATCCTTGTAACCACATAAATGAAGAACACCATGGATCATAATCCTGTTTAACTCCTGTTCAAAAGAAACCCCAAAATCAGAGGCATTCTCCTGAACACGGTCAACACTAATTAAGATATCACCGGAAACCAGCTCATTTTCGACATAATCAAAAGTAATTATATCGGTAAAATAATCATGATCCAGGTACTGCCTGTTTATCTCAAGCAAATAGTCATCGCTACAAAAAACAAAACTTAAATCGCCGGTTTTCATTTTTTCTTGACCAATAGTAGCAGTAAACCAACTTTTAAGTTTTCTTTTTTCCAAATGAAGATCTTTCACATCTTCATAATAAAAATTGACGCTCACGATCGAGTTTAAATTTTAATTGAATAATAGAACCATTTTTTTTGAAGGAAACCTGATCAACCAGGTTTGAAATAATATATAAACCCCTACCCCCTTCATTCTTTATATTTTCTGAAGCAGTCGGATCTGGCAATCTTGTAAAATTAAAACCACTGCCTTCGTCCTCCACTTCAACAATTAAAGTTTTATCAATTACCTCAGCGCTAATTTTAACCCACTTATTAGAGTCCTTTTTATTGCCATGGGCAATAGCATTATTCACAGACTCACAAATACTCAAATTGATGTGACCAGATAAGGAACGGGAAACATCGCAATGAGCCAGCAAATCTTCAATAAATAAATCGACATCTTTTAGGTAACTGAAATTAGATGGTATGCTGAGTTCTTTTTTCAAATTTACTTGTTTAACTGGTTGATGTATTTTTTATATTTTTGATCATAATAATTACGCAACTTAAAATTGTTATACCTTATCTCTTCGCTATTATTTTCGTCCGCTTTTTTATACTCGAAAAATTCAGCAGGGTTACTGTAAAATTTATCGTCTGCAGTTTTTGATTCGCGTTCATCTTCTATGTCTCTTTCCATTTCGGCTTTTTCAGCTTTTAATAGCTTATTGAGAATTAAATTTTGCCGGTTAATCATCGATGAGCTTACATTTTTGTTGATTAAATCGATTCTATTTTGTTCAATAAGTAAATCTATCTCTTTAAGTTGCTCTTTTGCAGCACTTCCAACTTCGGTGTCTGTTAGCATCTCCCGAACCATCTGTTGCAACATTTCGTGTTGTGCCAATGTTTTTCCCAATTGCTGGTTCATCAACTTCCCATCACCGCTTTTCATCTGCTCAATCATTTGTTGTAACTGATCTTTTAATGACTGTTGAGCCTGCTTCATCATATTCATGCCCGACTTTCCGTTTTTTCCCGGTTTATCGCATTGCTGATCGCCAGGCATGGAATTAGCAAGTTGCTTTTCCAGATTTTCGAGCGCTTCATTTAAAAACAAGGCCAGTTCGTTAGCAGAAGTAACTGCATTTTGCTGATAACGTAAAACGCTTCCAATATTGGCGTCTTCAAGATCGGCCACTGCTTTGCGCAATGAAAAGTCAAGCTTAATCAATTCTTCATTCACTTTTGAACTTATTGCAGGTGTGCGCTTAGCTAAAGCATAAAGCGAATCCTTAACAACTGTACTTTGCTCAATCAACCTATCCTGCCTCAGCTTAATAGTATTGAAAAGCGGATCACTTTGATTGATTCCGGATCCCAAATGAAGTAAATCTTCCTGATTTACTGATAAATAAATCAGATTGTCCAATATTTGCTTCAGGTTTTCAATATTTTCTGCTGCTTGTTGCATCCTGTTGCCATCAAGCATGCGTTGCAATAGAAATGCAAGTCCATCAATTAAATCGGCATTTTCGTTTATACTTTTAACTGCTTTGTTATTCCTTTTACCCTCAAGCAATTTTAAAACTTCATCATATTTACTCTGAATATTTTCAATTTCAGTATCAACCGGAAACAGTTTCATTGGTTTATCCAGCGTTGCATTCAACTCAAAAATAGTATTCAGTTCTTCTTTAACTGAATTAATTAGTTGTGAATTCTCCTTTTCATTATCAATTACTTTCAAATAATCCTTTTCAGTATCTATTATATTGGAATTCAAACGCTCTGAATTTGAAAGGTCAGAAAGCAATTCTATAAGCTGCTCAAGTTTTTGCTCAATCTTCATTCGTTTCAGCATCTGCAAATTACGATCTAACTGTTTCGAAAGATCATCCAAAGCCATATCAGCATTGTTCATTAAATTATCGAATTGCTGCTGATCAAACTCTTTGGCGAGCTTGTTAAACTCATCAAACAAAGCTTTCAGTTCATCGTTCATCACCTCATCCAACAATTGTTGTATTTGTTCCTGCTGTTTGAGAAGTTCAGCCTTTTCATCCATAAAAGAATTGTTCATCCTGTTCATTTCCGAATTGTTCTTTTTCACCTGGTCTAAAATATTCTCAAGCTGGTTCTTCTTATTCAGTATTTCATTCATCAATTGTTGTTTCTCCCAATCTGAAATGTTTTCCGAAATCGATTTCATTTTCAAATCTTCAATCGATTTTTTCAACTCATCACTCAAATCAAAACTCTTCTCAAGTAAATCCTGAATGTTATTAAATAATTGATTATCTGACTGTAATAATTCATCATGTGATGGAAAATGAAACTGAAAAGCTTCGGAAGTAGTTTCCTTGAAATTATGAAAATAGTCGTTATCGCTGACCCTGAAATAATAAGAAACCTGATTAGTTAGAGAACGAATTTCACTAAAATCGAATGAAAAATAGAAGTCTTGTTCTGAAAGATTCTTTAAAACCGGAATATCAAAAATACTGTCTTTTTGATTTATAACCAGGTTGAATGACAGATCATGAAAACCATAATCATCAGAAATTGAACCTTTAAAATAAAACTTGTTAAAGTCCATGGAATCACGTAACTGAACAATCTTTATCTCGGGAAACAAATCGGGTATTACTTCAACATTGTACTGCAATAAATCGGGTATTGTAAAAAAACTGTTTTTCAATGAAACTGTGTAGTCCGTGTTTTCACGAACTTGATAACTGGTAATAAACCGACTATCATTTTTAACAACATCAGGAGAAAAATTACTAAATCGAACTAATAAACTATCAGTATCAACCGTATTAAATTCAAAAGATAATTTAGTACCAAACGGTACTTTCAAATCACCATTATTGTTCAATTTTTCACTTTGATAATTTGTATAACCAGGCGGATCAACAAAAACCGAAAAATCCAATATTGCAGGATTTGCAAGGGTTTCTATTTGATACTCATCAGAAACAAATTGACCATCAGTAAAATAAATTGAAAAATTATTGTGTACCTGATCAATCCGATATGAAAATTTGCCCTGTTCACCCGACATCAAAAAATTTGTTCCACCAATATTGATATACACTACCTCGGGAAATTCCTTTCCTTCGCAAACAACTTCTATATTAACCGACTCGCCCTTCTTTACTTTTAAAGATTGATTCAATAATTTAAAAGTAAACGGCGCCGGTTTAGTAAAAGACTGGTTAAAGTGAATAAGCCGGTAAGATGATTCACTGTAAACACCCGGAAAAGTGATTTGCGTGATTACTGTACAAATCACAGCGACTGACAGAATTAATAAAGGAACCTGAAATTGCTTTCGTTCAACAGCTTCACTAAAATCAAAGACTTTAATTTTATCAATTTTCTTATCAATACTCGCCAATGCCAATTCGTTGGCATCATCAAATTCTTCAGCAAGTTCAAGGATATTTAAAAGCTTATCCTCTATTTCATTAAAATGTTTGCTTATGATCCGCGATGAATCTATGTCGGATAATGGACTCAGGAGCCCAAACAGTTTAGCAACCGGAATAAGTATCAACAACACAAATTCAAATGCAACCAATAATAATGAAAATATAAAAAGAACTGTTCGTGCAAAAACCGAGGAATACTCAAAATATTCAAACAAGGAAATAGCTGTAAAATAGAAAATTAACAGCCCTATTACGAGGAATATCCCTCTTAATAAGCGATACAAATAAAACTTTCTTTTGAACGTTTTGAGTTTACTAACAAGCTGTTGATAATCGTTCGTCATTACTTCTAATATTCTAATTTACAGCTACGATCAAAATTGAAAAATTGTTGATTACCTGATTCATCATGTTCAAAGAATAAAAACAAAAAAATGCTACAAAATTTTCAAGTTGAATTCAATTTTTTATGAGAAAACATTTACAAAGAAAACCAAGATAAATTGATTCAAAAAAACCAATCAAAAATAAACAGTAAATTACTGTTATAACCTATAAGAAAAAATAAAAAACAATCGTTATCAACAACTGTTAATTAAGATCGGAAAGCTACTGATTAGAAACAGAAAAGAATGTTTAAAAATAGTGTATAAAACAGAAACAAGTTCTGTTTTTAAAAAAAGCAAGAGTGATCGATCAAAACTTATAAAGTCTATCAACAGACTATTATTATTTACATTAATTCTTACTTTTAAAAAATAATTTAAATGTTAAAGTACTATTCTAAGAAAAAGGGGTTTCCTTTTTTTAGAAAATGGGATTAATTTTGACGTGCTTAATTGCGAAATTCATGAGTGAAAGACTTTCTATATTGTTAGTAGAGGATAATGTATTGAATCAGAGGATTGTAACATTCAGTTTGAAAAAATATAATCACGAAGTGGTCATTGCCAATAACGGGGAGGAGGCACTGGAATTATTTAAGACTACAAAATTTGATGTGATTTTAATGGATATCATGATGCCAGTGATGGATGGTTTGGAAGCAACAGTTAAAATCCGTGAATTTGAAAAAAACAATCAGGTTGCAGATCAGACACCAATCATTGCCCTTACTGCAAACACTATGGACAATGATCGTGATAAATGCATTTCCTACGGAATGAATGAGTTTATGGCAAAACCATTTGATATTGAAAAGCTAAAACAAATTTTTGAAGACCTCCGAATCCCTGATTAAATATTTTCTTTAACCGCTTCACGAAATAAAACTATATTTGTTCTTTCAAGGTAAAGAATAGCTATGGCTGATGATTTAGATCTTCATAATCAATCATATTCAGATAAAGACAATGATTTTGACAAACAGTTAAGGCCTTTGTCATTTGTTGATTTTAAAGGGCAGGAACAAGTTGTTGAAAATCTTAAAGTGTTTGTACAGGCTGCCAAAATGCGTGATGAAGCACTGGATCACGTTCTTTTATTTGGCCCTCCGGGACTTGGAAAAACAACTCTTTCAAATATTATTTCAAACGAACTTGGAGTAAGTTTAAAACTGACTTCCGGTCCGGTTTTGGATAAACCAGGTGATTTGGCCGGCTTGTTGACAAACCTGGATGAAAGGGATGTGCTTTTCATCGACGAAATACATCGTTTAAGCCCCATCGTTGAAGAATATTTGTATTCGGCAATGGAAGACTATAAAATCGATATCATGATCGATAAAGGGCCGAGTGCACGTTCTATTCAACTTGAATTAAATCCATTTACTTTAATAGGTGCTACAACACGTTCCGGTTTACTGACCAGTCCACTTCGGGCTAGGTTTGGTATTAAGGCTCATTTTGAATATTACGACCTTAAAATCCTAACAGGAATTGTAAAGCGGTCTGCTCATATTTTGAATGTTGAAATAGATGAACGTGCGGCTATTGAAATTGCTTCCAGAAGCCGCGGAACACCTCGTATTGCCAATGCTTTGCTTCGCCGAGTGAGGGATTTTGCCCAGGTAAAAGGAAACGGTAAAATTGACTTGGAAATCACACAGTTCTCACTCGAAGCGCTCAATATTGATAAACATGGCCTGGACGAGATGGATAATAAAATCCTGCGGACTATTATCGATAAATTTAAAGGAGGGCCAGTGGGCTTAACAACTATTGCCACTGCTGTGGGAGAAGATAGCGGAACCATTGAAGAAGTGTATGAACCATTCCTGATTAAAGAAGGTTTTATTAAGCGAACTCCACGCGGAAGAGAGGCTACAGATTTTGCTTACAAACATTTAGGAATAGTGAAATACACCGACAATCCTAGTCTTTTTTAATCAGTTTTACTTCGAATAATTTTGGCCAAAGTTTTCCGGTAACATAAATCTTTCCGTTTTTCGGATTGATGGCAATTCCGTTTAATACATCAATCGGTTTTTCGGGATTGTACATGACTGACAGCAATCCGTCAAAATCGATGTGAGCCAAAACTTTTCCGGTTTCTGGGTCAATTTTTACAACGTAGTTTGTTTGCCATATATTTGCGTAGAGCTCCCCATTGAAATATTCCAGTTCATTCAGGTTTTTAACAGCACCTTTATTGTTGTATACAGGTACTTTTTTGACTACCTGCATGGTATTTGGATCAATAAAATGAAGGAATTCGGAACCGTCGGTTTTAATGAGGTACTTGTTGTTATGGGTTAGCCCCCACCCTTCAGGCGTTTCGTAAGTAAAACTGTCAATCCGGGCAAATGTGTTCAGATCGTAAATAAAACCTTTTCGGGCTTTATAGGTTAGCTGGTAAATTTTGTCGTTTAAAATAGAAATACCTTCTCCAAAGTATTTGTCTTCCATTTTAAATGATTTTAAAACAGATCCGGATTGTAAATCAAATTTATAAATACCCGATTCTCCTTTTTGACCGGTACTTTCATAGTATTCATCATTATGAATTTCAAGTCCCTGGGTGAAGTGATCAGTATTGTGAGGATAAATTTTTACAATTTCATAAGTATAGAGTTCCGGCTGAATGTCTGACATTACTTCAAACGTTTTGAAATAAACACCTTCCAGTCCGTCGGTTTTTGTCGCAATTACTTTTATTTGATGTTTACCTAGTTCTTTCAGGGGCAAATCAGGAAGATTGAAATTGATGTCTTTAAACGTTTTTATTAATTCATTGTCCAGGTAAAGTTCTGCTTTATCCAGTTCCCCGTCTTTTGTTTTAATGTCAATTTGAACGGTAACTGAATCACCGATCATTAAGCTTTTTTTCTTTTGTACAATGTTAATCTTAGCAACAGGTTTGCGGGATTTTTGCGATGCGTTTGAACAAGAAAAACTACTAAAAAAGAGCAAAGAAATAAGTAAAACGCTGAAATATTTGAATGTCATTTTTTCTGAATTTTTTTGGGAGATAAAAATAAATAAAACTTGAAAGAACATACATAATTAGCTTGCTTTTTAAAACGTTCATATTTGCGAATAGCTATCTTTGGCAAAAAATTGGCATTTTGAACTCTTTTAAAAAACTCGTTGGTGAAACTGCCATTTACGGTGTAAGCAGTATTGTAGGGCGATTTATTAACTGGTGGCTTGTCCCCTATTATTCGCACATTTTTTTAACTGCCGAATACGGTGTTGTAACGAATTTGTATTCGTACATGGCCTTTTTACTGGTGATTTTAACCTATGGTATGGAAACCGGTTATTTTCGTTTTGCTTCCGGTCATCAGGATAAAGAGCTGGTTTATTCAACATCGATGATTTCGCTTTTTGCGACCTCGTTAAGTTTTTTATTGGCTGCCTATACTTTTTCAGATGTGATTGCCAGTTGGCTCGACTACCAAAACCACCCGGAATATATCAACTGGATAGCTCTTATCCTGACTTTTGATGTTGTTACTTCAATTCCTTTTGCCAAGCTTCGGATTGAATCAAAAGCAATGAAATTTGCTGTTTTGAAACTGGTCAACATTTTTTTCAATATTTTTTTCAACATCTTCTTTTTATCGATCTGCCCTGCCCTTTTAAAAAACAATCCCGACCATATAGTGCGCTTGATTTATTCAGAGGATATCCAGGTTGGTTATGTGTTTATTTCGAATTTGATTGCTTCGGGGGTCACCTTTTTGATGCTAATTCCGGAAATGCGTATCAAGTTTAGGTTGGACAAACGACTTTTGAAAGAAATGCTTTGGTATTCATTCCCAATTTTAGTTGTTGGCGTGGCTGGAATGGTTAACCAAAACATTGATAAAATATTAATTCCCGAATTAATTCCTGCTGACAAAGGCCCAATGGAACAATTGGGTATTTACGGTGCCAATTACAAACTGGCTGTTTTAATGAACATGTTTATACAGGCATTTCGTTATGCATTTGAGCC
>JBNKTK010000008.1:0-61341 GCA_050298035.1 Mangrovibacterium sp.
GCTTTTAGTGGATGTAAAAAGGATGATCCGAACAGTACGGGATTGAATCTTTTACCGGGTTCCGATTTGGCAACCGTATCACAGGTTGTTGAGACAGAAACCAATGAAGCATACACCGA
Source organism: Mangrovibacterium sp. (assembly GCA_050298035.1). GTDB lineage: Bacteria > Bacteroidota > Bacteroidia > Bacteroidales > Prolixibacteraceae > Gaoshiqia. The sequence goes on from JBNKTK010000008.1 coordinate 120, forward strand.
AAAGGATGTACTGGTTAGGACCGATCGTGAAAACTATCATAATTTTGGCGTTTTTAATGATCCTGTTTTTGGGAAAACAACCGGGAATATGGCATTCCAGTTGCGTATGCCCTACTATCCATCTTTTGATAAAGCGATTGGTGCAGACTCTTTGGTGCTGCACTTACTCTATAAAGATTTTTACGGTGATACTATCACCATGCAACATCTAACAGTTTATGAACTGACCGAAGATCTTCTGGTCGACTCGATCGGGCCAGGTTCAAAAAAAGAATTTCAGTATTTTCAGGATGTGGACTTAAAAGCACTGGCGTCTCTTACGCCAGTAGGGGAATTGGATTTTACTCCAAAGATGGAACTCGATTCGACTGGTAAAGATACGTTGATTCAGGAACTGGCCATTAAGTTGGATGACAGTGTCCTTCAAAAATTGTTTTATGCTGATTCGGCAGACGTGGCTACTAACGACAAGTTCAGTCAGTATTTTAAAGGATTTTATATTGAAGCGCAGGATGTTGCTGATGGCGGGGCATTGGTGGCTATTTCATCATTAGCTGGCGGATCCAACCTAACGCTGCACTATCGAAAACCGAAAACCAGTGACGCGGATAAGATTGATACCGTCAAGTATATATATACTATCGATTCTAATACTGCACGGGTGAGCAGCTATACTCATGATTATTCAACGACCGATTTTTATGCTAATCTTGAGAACCCGGTGGAACAGGATAGTTTGATTTATATCCAGTCGCATGGGGGATTGCGTGCTAAGGTCAATATCCCAAGCCTGAACGCATGGAAGGACTCTTCTGATAACGTCGTCATTAGCAAGGCGGCCCTGGTTTTTCAGGTAGACACCACGTTGTCTGACTATCACAATTACCCGGTTCCCAAAAGGCTTTACCTGACTGCAATCGATGATAACGGAGTAGAGCAATATCCTGCTGATTATGATGTATCCTCTGGACTTTACGGCGGATACTTTGACGAAGAAACCGCAACTTATTCTTTTATCATCACACATCAACTCAAAGCGATTATGGATGGAACTCCTAATGCTGGGTTTTATCTGACTGATTATAATAAGAATGATGAAGAAAACAGGCTTACTTTAAGTAAGGGGCTCGTGAGGAGGGTTGTTCTTAAAGGAGGCACAAGTAAAAAAGGAATCCGGTTGGAGGTTAATTACTCGAAACTAAATTAACCCTTCGGATGATTCCACTTAAAATTTGAAATTATGTGTGGGATAGTTGGCTACATAGGTGAAAAAAATGTATATCCAATCCTGATAAAAGGATTGCAACGATTAGAATACCGGGGATATGATTCTGCCGGTATTGCTATTTATAACTCTAGCCTGAAAACATTTAAGAAGAAGGGAAAAGTCAGTGAACTTGAAGAGTATGTTGCAGATAAAGATGTTCAGGGGCACATTGGCATTGGCCATACCCGTTGGGCAACCCACGGCGAACCAAACGATACAAATGCTCACCCGCACACCTCAATGGGTGGTCAGTTTGTGTTGGTACACAATGGTATAATCGAGAACTACGCAGAACTAAAGAATCATCTTCAGGAGAAAGGTTTTGTCTTTCAAACCGAAACGGATACTGAAGTACTGGTCAACCTGATTGAATATTTTTATAACCTGGAAGAAGTAGATAATGCCGAAATGGCTGTTCGTTTGGCTTTATCAAAGGTTGTTGGGGCTTACGGTATTGTGGTTCTTTGCAAAAATGAAAAAGACAGGTTGATTGCCGCTCGAATGGGAAGTCCATTGGTGATCGGTATCGGGCAGGGAGAATATTTTATGGCTTCGGATGCCAGCCCCATTGTGGAATACACCGACAGTGTTATTTACATGAACGACGGCGATGTTGCCATTATTGAGAAACACAGCCTCACCTTAAAAACAATCGATAACGATCCGGCCAATTTTAAAGTGACTAAAGTTGACTTGAGCATTGGCGACCTCGAAAAAGGTGATTTTGAGCACTACATGCTTAAAGAAATCTTTGAACAGCCTAAAACCATTCAGGATACTTACCGGGGAAGGATCAAACATGATCAGAGCGAGATTGTTCTGGGCGGATTGATGGATGTTTTTCCGAAGATTGTCAATGCGAACCGCATCATTATAATTGGTTGCGGAACTTCATGGCATGCTGCTTTGGTTGCCGAATACCTGATCGAGGAATACGCCCGTATTCCGGTTGAGGTGGAATATGCCTCCGAGTTCAGGTATCGAAAACCAATTATTAATCCGGGAGATGTGGTGATTGCCATCAGCCAAAGTGGTGAAACAGCCGATACACTGGCTGCCCTAAAAATGGCAAAGGCACAGGGGGCTTTGATTTTGGGTATTTGCAATGTTGTTGGGTCGAGCATCGCCCGTGAAACCGATGCCGGGGTTTATACGCATGCTGGTACTGAGATTGGTGTTGCCTCCACAAAGGCATTCACCGCCCAGGTAACTGTGCTGACCTTGTTTGCCTTTAAACTGGCAAGAGCAAAAGGAGAGATTGATCAGGAGTTGTATGAATTATTGATTCAGGAAATGCTGGCCATCCCGGAAAAAATACAAACGATTTTGATGAGTCACCCACATATTAAAAAGGTGGCTGAAAAATATAAGGACGCGGTGAATGCACTTTACCTGGGGCGTGGCTATCTATTTCCTGTTGCCCTGGAAGGTGCATTGAAGCTGAAGGAAATTTCGTACATGCACGCTGAAGGTTATGCAGCCGGCGAAATGAAACACGGGCCAATTGCCCTGGTTGATGACAACCTTCCGGTGGTTGTTGTTTCGGCTAAGGATAGTTACTACGAAAAAGTAGTGAGCAATATTCAGGAAGTTAAGGCCCGTAAAGGGAATGTGATTGCAGTTGTTGCCGAAGGTGATAACGGGGTAAGGAATTTGGCCAACGACCTGTTCGAGATTCCCGAGTCGCATCCTGCTGTTGCTGCATTGCTGACAGTTATTCCTTTGCAGTTGTTTGCCTACTATATTGCTGTTTCGCGTGGTTGCGATGTCGATCAGCCGCGAAATCTGGCCAAATCGGTTACCGTGGAGTAATTTGTTTGCGATAAAATTGAAATGTAATCTTGAAATACGGATGATTATCACCGGGATAAAAGCATGAAAAGGATAATTTCGATATTGGTTTTTGGATACATTGGCTATCTGGTATTTACTACTTCGTGTGCAAATCCGGGGATTCCTGTTGGTGGCGATAAAGACACAATTCCTCCCGTGGTAGTCAAAACAGTACCCGTGTTTAATGCCCGGAACTATCACGACAAAACGGTAAATATTACCTTCAACGAATTTGTAATTTCCGATCAGGTTCGGGACGAACTGGTTGTATCACCTCCTCTAAAGAAGAAGCCCCTCATCAAAACCAAATCGAAAACGCTTATTGTTGACATGGGGGACAATCTGAAGCCTAATACAACTTATTCGCTCGATTTTAAAGATGCCATTGTTGACAACAATGAGAAGAACCCCTTCGAAGATTTTCGTTTCTCATTTAGTACCGGCGCTGATTTCGACAGCCTGATCATTGGCGGGTATGTCCGTAAAGCGGACAATATGGAGCCGATGGAAGGTGTTCTGGTCGTGTTGCATTCGCTCGACAGTCTTTCTGCATTCCGGGACAGCGTACCCGATTATATTGCCAAGACTGATGAAGAAGGGTTTTACATGATGACAAACCTCGCTGCGGGAAAATACCGTTTATATGCCTTGGAGGATGCAGACAATAGCATGACTTTCAATCAGCCCGGGGAAATGATTGCGTTTTACGATTCGCTGGTCATACCCGAGGGGATGATTATTCCGGAACCGATGCAATCGGACTCCCTTCATTCAGACAGGGACTTGACAAAACTGACACAGGTTCCGTACTATCTGTTGGGTTTTCAGGAAGAAACATTTGAGCAGTTTCTGGAAGATTCGAAACGTGACCGGGGTAATTTGTGCCATTTCTATTTTACGGAGAGCTTATCCGATTCTTTCCGCATCAACCTGATTGACCCGCAACCATCGCCCAACTGGTCAACACTTGAGTTCACCCCCAAGCGCGATACGTTGTCGCTGTGGATCAACGATACGGTTATCAGTAAAATGGATACGCTTAAATTTCAGTTAAAATACCAGGTGGCTGACAGTTTGAAAAACCTGGTGATGAAAACCGATACGGTTGAGATGTTTTATGCTGCTCCCGAAACCAAGGCAAAGAAAAAGAAAAATGACAAGGGCCCCCGTAAAACGCCGACCTTTTTGTTTCGTATAAATGCACGTGACGGTTTTGACGTGTACAATAAACTGCGTATCGAGTCGACTGATCCGTTGGCCGAATTTGACCTGTCGAAAGTTCATTTATATCATTTGGTGGATACAGTAGAGGAAACACTGGATATTGTTGTGCAGCAGGATTCAAGTTCGTCGCGGAAGTTCTTTATTGAATATCCGTGGGAGTTTGAGGAACAATACCGGGTTGAAATCGATTCGGCTGCTGCAAAAACATTTGAAGGAGTCCCCTCAGATGGCAGCGACACAAAATTTAAGATTCAGAAGGAAGGCTATTATGCCAAGATTATACTAACAATCTCCAACCTGCCGGGACATTCAGTTGTACAGTTGCTGAAAAATACGGATAAAGAAGAACTCATCCTCGAAACAAGGATACGCGAAGATGGCGAAATTGAGTTCCCGTACCTGAAACCCGAGAAGTGCAAAATCAGGCTGATTGTTGACCGGAACGACAACGGAAAGTGGGACACAGGCAACCTGGAAGAATTCAGACAACCGGAGCGTGTTGTTTATTACCCGAAAATCCTGAAACTACGATCTAATTTTGACGTTCGTGAAACCTGGGATTTACCTGACGATCTTCAATTTAAAAAGGAGTTGGTTGATGAAGACCAGGAAGAAAAAGATGCAAAGAATCCCAAAGGTAAAAAGTCTGGTACCCGTTAATCCGGTCAAACTTCTGTTGACTTTTCTTTTATTGCTTCAACTGGTTCCGGCTGGGGCACAACAACCTGAAATGCCTTTTTCAGGAGGTGAATCGGTTTTGTATGGCGCATATTACAACTGGCACTTCATCTGGATGAATTCCGGGGAGGTTCAGTTTACCACCAAAAAGATTCAATATAACAAGCAGGATGCCTGGAATTTCAAAGCGGTTGGCAAAACCTATAAAGCTTACGACTTATTATACACCGTGCGGGACACCTTCGAATCGGTTGTTTCATCTGCCGCTTTCGACCCACTCTGGTTTCGCCGGTCGGTCAATCACGGGCACGGACACTCTTTTCACGAATATCATTTCAATAAAGAAAAAGGGCTGATTACCACAAATATTCAACGGGAAGACGAAAAGCCATTTAAAAGTCAACAGCCTTTAAAGTCAGGTGTTTACGATTTACTGACCACTGCTTACCGGTTCCGTGGCTTCAATTTTAATAAGATGAAAGATGGGGAGAAAGTAAATTTCACCATGTTGGTTGATAATAAGGTTGAGGATTTGTACTTTCGTTACCAGGGTATTGAGGAGGTAAAAACAAGGAACGGGCTGAAGTTTCGTTGTCACAAAGTATCCGTATGGCTACTTGAAGGTGACTTTTTCCCGGAAGGTGAATACATGAAAGTTTGGTTTACAGCCGATCAGAACCGACTGCCAATCATGGTGGAAACAAAGATACAAATTGGTTCGGTGAAGGCGATTTTCCTGGGAGCATCCCATCTGAAATATCCGTTGAATGCTAAATTGTAAAATAGTATCTAATCATCTGAACTATACTTATTATGGCAAACTTAAGAAACCTAAAAAAAGACATCGACTTTTTGGTAAGTCAGGTTGTTACCGATTGCTTCAAGTTTATCGGTGCTTTCGATAATGCTGATCGCGAAGCGACTTACGAAATTATTGCTGATATGTTGACCATGCGGAACCAACTGCGTGACCGTGTGAATCACCCGGACGGGAAAGATAACAAAGTAATGGTTCGGAGTTACTATAACAGGATTGCTAAAGATTTAGTGGAAGGGTGCGATAAAGCTTATGACGAACTTGGGAAGCTGATTGAGAAAGCCTCTTAAATCATACTTTCCGGGTTAGGGTCAGGGTTTTATCTGCAATAATTTTCCCGTCAAGTTTGGTAATCAGCTGCCAGGGGCCAAGCTTGTCATCCAGAGGCTCCCAAACACAATCTCCGAGAAAGAATTCGTAATCGTTGCTGCTGATAAATACCTCGCCTGTAAAATCAGGTGCGGGTTGTCCGTTGTCATCTAAAAAAGGGGGATGAATAATCCGGAATTCGATCTTTTTCCCCTTGGCTCTTTTTATTTTCAGGATGTAGCCGAATTCGGTACCAATTTCCGCTTCAATTGTGTCTGTGATGTTCAGGATATGGGGCAGCGCTTTACTCTCTTTTTCCCAGCGGGTATATTCACCATGGGTATAGAGGTCAACTTCAATTTTTTTCTTACTCAATGTTTTAAACTTTTCAGGTTAAACAATTTCAGGTTGAATGGCAATCCGGCTGAATTATCGGTTATTTGGAGCATTCATGCAAATATACGGGTAAATATTTTCGGAGTTGTCAGTAACACGACAATTAAGGATGAAGCCGTGTTATGTCCGGGGATATCCATTTTGGAAGAAGGTACTTGCAGGGAGGAAGCATTAATTTGACCACCCGTAAAATAATACTAATTTTGTGGACGTTGTTCTACTGCAAAAAAAGAAGGTATTTATGTCAGGCTCGGAAACTACAAAAAAGAAATTTTCATTGGGGAATACAGACAGAGAAAGAAGAAATAACCTGATTGTTATTTTTTTGAGCGTTGTCCTGTTGGTCGTGGTTGTACTTTTTTTCATCCAACACGACGAGAATAAGAAGATGATGCAATCACTGAATGCTGAAAAAGACTCGATACAGGTGGAATTGAACGGAATGATCCAGCATTACGATTCGCTGAAAACGGATAACGATACACTGAACTCTCAGTTGTTCATTGCCCAGACTAAAGTAAAAGATTTGCTGCTTGAGGTAGGACAGATAAAAAAAGCCAGTTATGAACAAATTGCCCGTTACCAGGAAGAAGTTGGTTCGCTGCGTAACATCATGCGGAACTACATTGTCCAGGTCGACTCACTGAATCGCCGGAATCAGCAATTGATGGCGGAGAACGAGCAGGTGAAGCAGGATTACATAGAGATTGACTCAAAAAACAAAGAGCTGGAAAAAGAAAAGCAGCAACTGGCACAAAAGGTGGAACGAGCCGCTATGCTCGAAGCTTTGCACCTTACTGTAACCGGGATCAATAAAAAAGGAAAAGAAGTCACGAATCGCGAAAAGGCCGAAAAGTTGATGGTCAGTTTTACCCTTAGTAAAAACGTAACGGCCAAACGCGGGGCGAAAAATATCTATGTGCGCATCCAGCGCCCCGACCAGATTTTACTGATTAAGTCGAAGAACGACCTCTTCAATTTTGAAGATTTGAAAATCCCGTACTCGGCTATGCGTGAGGTAACTTACGAAGGCAACGAGCTTGCTGTAAATATCTTCTGGGACAATGAAGGTGGAGACCCGTTTGTGGAAGGGGAATATACGATCGATATTTTTGCCGACGGGAACAACATCGGGACAACGACTTTTGCTTTTAAAAAATAAGCTGAAACAGGCTTGTTTGATTTTTCTCCGGAAACCGGTTTTTACGGATTCGCCGTTTCTGGCTATTGTTACTTTTTTACTTCTGCCTACTCATGCTTTTGGCAAGGCGTATGGCTCCATTTTTAAACATCATTTTTTGAATTTTGCCTGACTGCCTGGCTTTTGAAATCTATTGGCAAATTTGCTCTTGGGTGCTTTTTATCTGAATAAGTTGTTATTCATGAAATCTTTAGAGGATGATTCGCTGAGTTTTGAGATAAAAAAATGTAATTTCGTTCAACTGATAAGTAATGCGAAGAAGAAATAATTTAATGTAAACAAGTATAGAATTAAGAAGATGGAAAAAAAGACAAAACTCCAGGATCAGATTGATGCGAAGTTGCTGGACGAACGTAAAGTGTTCCTTTGGGGACAGGTTGACGACCGCTCGGCAAAACACGTTGTTGAACGTTTGTTATACCTCGAGATGCTTGATCCGGGCAAAGAAATCCAGTTGATAATCAACAGTCCGGGAGGTTTCGTAACTTCCGGCTTTGCAATTTACGATACGATGAAAAGCATTAGTAGCCCTATCTCAACGGTTTGTGCAGGCCTGGCAGCATCAATGGGGTCTATTTTGCTTTCGGCAGGTGAAAAAGGACGACGCTTTGTGCTTCCCCATGCCCGCGTGATGATCCATCAGCCAAGCGGTGGCGCCGGTGGCCCTGCTGCCGATATCGAGATTCAGATGCAGGAAATCATCAAAACCAAAAACCTGGGAGCCAAGATCCTTTCCGAAAATTGCGGACAACCACTGGAACGTATTATGAAAGATTTTAACCGCGACTATTGGATGTCGGCTGATGAATCAGTTGAGTACGGCATTGTGGATGGGGTGAAAAATTCGGTTATTTAGAGAATTATTTTCCGATCATAAATAGTACATAAAAAAAATCCGGCGTTAAAACCGGATTTTTTTTATGGGATGTTGTCTTAATCTTGCAGGATATCTTCTATTTCGCGAAGTTCTTCAACTGAGAAAGGCAGGTTGTTGATAGTGGCAACATTGTCTTCGAGTTGTTTGACTGAACTTGCACCGATCAAAACGGTTGTGATCCGTTTGTCTTTCAGTATCCATGCCAGTGACATTTGAGCCAGGCTTTGCCCGCGTTTCATGGCAATTTCATTCAGTTTTTTCACTTTCCCAATTGCAGGTTCTACCTGGTGGGGTTTCAAAAAGCCCCACGATTTGGAGGCGCGGGAGCCTTCCGGGATGCCATGCAGGTATTTGTTGGTAAGAAGTCCCTGTGCCAGTGGTGAGAATGGGATGCAGCCAATACCTTCTTCCTCTAAAACATCAAGCAAGCCACCTTCAACCCAACGTTCGAACATGGAGTATTTGGGCTGGTGGATCAAGCAGGGCGTTCCCAGTTGGCGAAGAATTTGTGCTGCTTCGCATGCTTTTTCAGCCGGGTAGTTGGAGATGCCTGCATACAGTGCTTTGCCTGAGCGGACTGCCTGATCGAGGGCCATCATGCTTTCTTCCAAAGGCGTGTCCGGGTCGGGACGATGATGGTAAAAAATATCAACGTACTCCAGTCCCATCCGTTTCAGGCTCTGGTCAAGGCTTGAAAGCAAGTATTTACGGCTTCCCCATTCACCGTAAGGGCCGGGCCACATCAGATATCCGGCTTTGGTCGAAATAACCATTTCATCCCGGTAAGCCGCAAAATCCAGTTTAAGCAATTTCCCGAAATTTTCTTCGGCCGATCCCGGAGGCGGGCCGTAGTTGTTTGCGAGGTCAAAATGGGTAATTCCCAGATCGAACGCACGGTGCAACATGGTGCGCCCGTTTTCAAAAACATCCACCCCTCCGAAGTTGTGCCATAAGCCAAGTGAAACTGCCGGGAGTTTCAGACCGGATCGCCCGCAATGGTTGTAGGGCATGGTGTTGTAACGGTTTGGGTTTGCCTGGTAACTCATAGTTCTTTTATAATTTCAGTTGAGGAAAAAACTTGTTCATTTTTGCATTAGATAAACAAATATAACTTTTCAGTAGAAGAACCTGGAAATCATTTTCCTAATAGTTGTTAACTTTTGTCGGGATACCTTATAATTTGCATTTTAGGTTGTAACTTAACTGGAAACAAATCTTTCCATGAATAATTCAGCTCAAAATAATCGACCTGCCCCGATTTATGTGGTTTCGGGAGGGAAAGGTCTGGCAGGGAACAACATGGTTCAATCGCTGTTGATCCAGTACCCGGGCAATAATGTGCCGGTGATTATTGTACCGGACACCGACAGTGAGGAGCAACTGGAAAAAATTGTGCTTCAGGCCAAACTTGACGGAGGGTTGATTACCCATACCATGGTTAACCCGGAGTTGAGAGTGAAGTTGGTTGAACTCGCCGCAAAACATGGTGTGCCGCAAGTTGATTTTATGGGACAACTGGCCGATTATCTTGATAAGAAATTGGGCATTCCCTCCTTGCATTCACCTGGACTTTTCAGGGAAATCAACCAGCAATATTTTAATCGTATTGAAGCCATTGAATTTACGTTGAGCCATGATGATGGGCTTAGCCTGCAACGCTTGCATGAGGCCGAGATCGTTTTATGTGGTGTTTCGCGTTCGGGCAAAACCCCGCTCAGCGTTTACCTCGCATTATATGGATGGAAAGTAGCCAATGTTCCGTTGGTTACCGGGGTAAAGCCACCTGAGGAGCTGTTTCAAATTGATCCGGAAAGGGTGTTTGGTTTGCAAATAGGTATTCCGCAGCTGATTGCCCACCGGATGAAACGATTACGCAGTTTCAATAACCTCGATAACAGAACTTATGTCGATGAAAATCAGATTCGGGACGAAATCAGGTATGCCAACCTCGTTTTTGCACGAGGCAAGTTTACTACCATCAATGTGACCAATAAACCGGTTGAATCATCGGCAAATGAAATCATCAATATTATGACCTCCCGGTTTGATTATGGCGGGCGGAAGATTCAATCACCTTATCAGGATCGACCGGATTTTACCGGGCATGAGAGCCCCGACCTGTAGTTCACGGACAGGCTGCCTGTTTTCTTCCATATTCTCTAAAAAAAAGCGGCGGCAATTATTTTGTAATAATTACAATTTTAAATCAATCTGAATAGCTACGAAGATGCTTTTTGTCCCCGTTGTTATATCATATTGATTATAAATGAAGAATGAGTTGCCAAGATGGTTTTGCAATTAATTGCTTTAGTGGCGCAAATTTGGGCAATAGTTCTACAACATGTTTTAGAGAAGGTTTATCCCGTTGATTCCGAAAAGCTGCACCCTGAAAAATGATTTTAATTTTTAAATTTGTTTTTTTTCTGAATCCTCCCTTTGAGAAACAGGATTTGAAGCGATCAATAAACCCTGTTATCAACCGGAAAATTCAAAATTTACAGAATAATTTTAACAAAACGATTCTTAATAGACATCATTATGCAAAACAGTAAAAAAGCTTACACTTTGCCGATTATCATGATGATCCTACTTTTTGGTATGATCTCTTTCGTTACAAACTTAGCGGCGCCGATGGGTGTAGTTGTGAAATCACAATTCCACGCCTCAAATTTCTTAGGCATGTTAGGTAACTTTGCCAACTTTTTAGCTTACCTGTTTATGGGGATTCCTGCAGGTAAATTGCTCGAAAAAATTGGGTACAAAAAAACTGCATTAGTTGCGATTTTTGTCGGATTTGTTGGTGTTGGTGTACAATACCTTTCAGGGATTGCAGAAAGCTTTATCATTTACCTTTTGGGAGCTTTCATCGCAGGTTTCTCAATGTGTATGTTGAACGTGGTGGTAAACCCCATGTTGAACACACTTGGAGGAGCTGGGAAAAAAGGAAACCAGTTGATTCAAATTGGAGCAACTTTCAATTCATTGTCAGGAACTTTGGTCCCGATGTTGGTTGGTGCACTTGTTGGTGCAGTAACTGTAAATACAGCTATTAAAGATGTTAACCCGGTATTGTTTACTGCAATGGGTATTTTTGCTTTAGTAGGTTTTGTATTGTACTTCGTTAATATTCCTGAACCACACTTTATTGATGGTAAGAAAAAAGTAGTAGAGAAATCAGCACACAGTGCATGGTCATTCCGTCACTTTATTCTTGGGGCAGTCGGTATTTTCGTTTATGTTGGTGTTGAAGTAGGTGTGCCCGGAACTATGATGTTGTTCCTTGCCGACCAAAATGCGGGTGGATTGGATGCAGCTACTGCCGGTTTTGTTGCAGGTACATATTGGTTCCTGATGTTGATCGGACGTTTTGTTGGCGCTGCAATCGGACATAAAGTATCAAGCCGTTCCATGCTGGTTCTTGCTTCAGGTATTGGTATGGTCCTGGTATTCATGGCCATTATTTCATCAACTGCTACAACTGCTTCTATTCCGGTACTTCAGACTACTGCAACTGGTGGAATTGCTTTCGGTTTGGCAAATGTTCCTGTAAATGCAATGTACCTTGTTTTAGTTGGACTTTGTACTTCTGTAATGTGGGGTGGTATTTTCAACCTGGCTGTTGAAGGTCTGGGTAAATTTACAGCTTCTGCTTCCGGTATCTTTATGACAATGGTTGTCGGTGGAGGTATTTTACCATTGATCCAAAACGGTATTGCCGATAATCTTGGTTTTATGGTTTCTTATTGGGTTCCATTCCTTGGGTTGGCTTATTTGCTATACTATTCTCTAATTGGTAGCAAAAACGTTAATAGAGACATCCCGGTTGAGTAGGCAATATTAGAATTATCAATTAGAAGAATATTAGTTAGATATATTATGAAAAAAGTAGCTATAGGAATTGACATAGGTGGCACGAACACAGCCATCGGAGTGGTTGATCAGGAAGGAAATGTAATGGTGAAAGACAACATTTCTACTCCGACACACGGTGATATTGACCGCTACATCTCTGAGTTGACAAAAGCAATTAATGACCTGATTAAGTCCGTTAAACTGTTGAATCCGGATATTGATATTTTAGGTATTGGTATTGGTGCGCCAAACGGGAATTACTATAACGGGACTATTGAATATGCCCCAAACTTATCGTTTAGGGGTGTCGTGCACTTTGTAGAACTACTGCGGAAAAATTTTCCCGACATGACTGCTTTGGCACTAACCAACGATGCCAATGCTGCTGCCATTGGTGAAATGATTTATGGCGGCGCCAAACACATGAAAAACTTTGTGATGTACACATTGGGAACCGGTGTTGGCAGTGGTGTTGTTGTGAATGGCGATTTGGTTTATGGTCACGATGGTTTTGCCGGCGAATGCGGACATACCATGTTGGTTCCCGGTGGACGTCTTTGCGGTTGTGGTACTAAAGGTCACCTGGAAGCCTATTGTTCGGCTCCGGGAATGAAACGGACTGCATTCGAAATTATGGCACGCGATAATGCTGGCGATAGTTTGCTTGCCGACAAGTCGTTCAAGGAACTGGATTCAAAAGCAATCTACGATGCGGCTGTTAAAGGCGATAAAGTAGCGCTGGAAGTGTTTGAACAAACCGGTAAATGGTTGGGACAGGGCTTGGCCGATACTGTTCATCATTTGAGCCCTGAGGCTGTTTTCCTTTTTGGTGGGCCAACTGCTGCCGGCGACTATATTTTCAAACCGACGAAAGAAAGTATGGAAGCTCACTTGCTGCCAATCTTCAAAAACAAAATTAAGATTCTTCCTTCGGAACTTAAATCGGGCGATGCCGCTATTGTAGGGGCAAGTGCTTTGGTTTGGAAAGAAGTTGAGAAATAGATTCAATCAATTCGATAATATAAGGTGCGGGAGTTTCCATTGGAGACTCCCGTATTTATTTTGTATCGATGACCGAATCTACAATTAACCAGAAGTCAGGAGATGTCTTTTAGGAACAACCGGGAGATGTCTATGATGGTGACATCAAGGGGACGATAATTGTACCCGATGGTCTTGCAGATTTTATTCCCGTTGTAATGATTGATCCGGTTGGTGCCTGAAACTGTTTCGCGGGTAATCAACGGGCGTTTCCCCGAAAAGAAACTGGCCAGACGGGCTGCCCGCCAGGCTACCTGTAAAATCATGTCCGAAGCAAATGTTTTTGGCCGGGGGCGCTTAAGGGCATCTGCTATCTTGTTAAAGAATTCCTGGTAGCTCATGTTCCCTGCATTCAAGATGAAACGCTGGTTTCGGGTCAGGTTGAAATTGCTGTCATCCATCAACCGTACCATCGAAGCGGCAACATCGCGTACATCAACAAAGCCGGTTTCGCCGATGGTATAATATTTCAGCCCTTTCCAGATGGTCTGGAACAGCTTGGGGCTGCCAATATCCCAGTTCCCCGGGCCAAGAATGATGGACGGGTTGACGATCACTGCCTCCAGGCCTTCCTCAATCCCTCGCCAGACTTCCATCTCCGAGAAAAATTTACTCAGGCTGTAGGTCGATTTTTGTTTCGAAGGAATCCAGTAGGTCTCTTCGTTGATTTCGGTTCCATCGGTTGTTTTGCCCAATGCTGCAATTGAGCTCACATGGCAAAACTTCTTTACCTTATTGTACAGGGCAGCATCAATCAGGTTGGCTGTTCCTTTTACGTTATTGTTGAGCATGCTGTCGTGGTCGTTCGCGTGGAACGAAACCATGGCAGCACAGTGATAAACCTCTGTAATACCGGCCAACAACTCTTCGAGGCTGTGGTAGTCGAGTATGTCACCTTCAACCCAGTCAATTTGGTTGAATAGTTTCTCCGGCTCATCCGAATAATAGGAAAAAATCTTGCTGACCAGTTTCAGGTTACTGGTCGGGCGCTTTAAAGCACGCACGGATTGCCCCGATTGAACCAAGTCAAACAAAACATGCGAACCCACTAAACCTGTACCTCCGGTAACAAAAATCATATTGCGTTAGTTAATCAATAATCAAATAAAAGTATAAAGAAAGTATGTTCTTTCAAATGGTTATTCGTTTTGGTTCCACGGAGTCACTGCTTTTGCCCCAAACTCTTTCCCGGTAATTTTCTCAATGTTGACTTTCAGGATGCCAACATTCCGGATGGCCGGTGCATTGAATTTGAATTCGCGGTCGCTGTACTGACTCATCAAAACCTGCGAGAGCCGGTATTTTTCATCGTAATCATCAATAAACTCAACCAAACCTTCCACGATAACCGACTTTGATTTTACCCGGTAACTGCAGCCAACACGGACATCCTGCCAGGCAAGTTCCTCGCCCAATGTCCAGTTGATGCAAACGCGCGGGTTCTTTTTCAGGGTTTCCCACATGCGCCCGCCTTGTGCCGAATGCAAAATGACCGTGTCACCTTCCAGGGCAAAGTTCATCGGTAACAAGTAAGGCTGATTCTCGTCGCTTACGGCTACATAACAGGTTTGGCAGGCACGGATAACCTCGTCAATTTCATTTCGGTCTTGTATGAATAGTGTTCTCATTTCGGGTTTCTATGTACTGTAAAAAATTGTTGCTGTATTTTTGTCTTCTATCAACCAGTGAAAGAAGAGATAGCGTAAAATGAACAGGTTTACGACCTAATTATAAGCCCGGTTGCCAAGTTGGTTCGACAAATGTTTTTCCACTTTTTTCAGGTTGATATACTGGTTCTGGAATTCCATCACCTGTTCCATATCGTTTGACCGGGCGGCATCGTGGATGTTTTGCTCCAGCCCCCGGAGCATGTTCTTTACTTTCCGCAGTTTGTATTCCTGAACGATTTTCGGTACCAGCAGGTCAAGTATTTCATCTTCGGCCTCAACAAATGCACCTCCTCTTTTCCAACGCTTGCTTTCAATGTACTTTTCGGCCAGCAGGTCGCTTGCCAGTCCGCTGACGGCCGGGTCGCTGTGATAGATAAAAAACTGCCCCGGATTGAATGACTCATTGTCCAGGTTTTCGGCAAACAGGTCAAGCATTTTGTTGATCAATTGGTTGTCGGAGCGAAGGCCATCATTTTCCAACTCTTCTAAAACAAACTGGCCTACCGAGAGGCTATATTTCTCATCCGGATGTTCACCTTCTTCCTCAAAAACTTCATGGTGAAAATATTTCAACAGGATCCGGATGATTTCACGTTCCTCAATTTCGCAGGTGTTTTGTTTCTCTTCGGTTTTTTTAACTGGTACTTTTGCCGGACGTGATTGTTCCCTGAAATTCTTTTTCTGAATTTCTTCGGTTTCCCTGAATTTAATTTTGCGGACTTCGGTATACAGAATTTCCTCCTGTACATTCATCAACCGGCTGCATTCCTGGATGTAAACCGAACGGGTGATCGTGTCGGGAACCATCGAAATGGATCGGACAATATCATTGATCAGCCGTGCTTTTTCAATCGGGTCGTTCGCGGCCGTTTTCATCAGAAGCTGCGTTTTAAAACGGATGAAGTCGGTTTCGTGCTCGGCAATGTAGGCCTGCAACTGGCTCGAGCTCATGGAGCGGGCAAACGAGTCCGGATCTTCGCCATCGGGCAGCAGCAGTACTTTTACGTTAACACCTTCCTCCAGCACCAGGTCAATTCCCCGGAGCGATGCTTTTATCCCGGCAGCATCGCCATCATAAATAATGGTGATATTGTGGCTGAACCGTTTGATCAGCCGGATTTGGTCGGGGGTCAGCGCGGTTCCCGACGAGGCCACCACGTTCTCAATGCCGGCCTGGTGCAGCGAAAGCACATCGGTATACCCTTCAACCAGGTAACATTTATCCAGCTGGGTGATGCTGCGTTTTGCCTGGAAAATTCCGTACAGCACGCGGCTTTTGTGGTAAATGTCAGATTCTGGGGAATTCAGGTATTTGGCAACAGTTTTATCGCTTTTCAGGGTGCGTCCCCCAAAAGCGATCACCCGCCCGGCAATGTTGTGGATCGGGAACATCACGCGTCCTGCAAAGCGGTCGCGTACCCAATCCTCGCGTTTGATGGTCAGTCCTGTTTTCTCCAGGAATTCCATTCGGTAGCCTTCCTTTTGAGCGTTTTGGGTGAAGGTGTCTTTCCCGTCGGGGCAAAAGCCAAGCTCAAATTTTTTGATGTTCTCGTCGCGGATGCCCCGTTCGCGCAGGTAACTCAGGCCAATGGTGCGGCCTTCGTTTTCGTCCCACATGTAGCGGGTGAAATACTTTTGCGCGTAGGCTGAAACGATCATCATACTTTCGCGCTCGTCCTTCATCTGCTTTTGCTCGGGTGTCTCCTCTTCTTCCTGCACGTCGATGTGGTACTTCTTAGCCAACCACTTCAGCGCCTCGGGGTACGACAGCGATTCGTGCTCCATGATGAAGTTGACCGAGTTGCCACCCTTGCCGCAACCAAAGCATTTGAATATTCCTTTGGCTGGCGAAACGATAAATGAAGGTGTTTTCTCATTGTGGAACGGGCATAATCCGAGCAAATTGACCCCGCGCTTTTTCAGGGTCACAAACTCGCCTACCACGTCCGAAATCTCGGCGGCATCAATAATCCGGTCAATAGTTGTCTGGTCGATCATCGTTCCACAAAAGTAGAAAAAATTGGGGCTTTTGAGGGATTATGAGAGGGCGGAATTAACTTTCCTCAAACTGTCCCACAACCAGCAGGAGGGTAGCCATTTGGAAACCGTATTTTCTTAATCGTTGTTCGAATGACGGGAGCTGTTCGGCCATCAGATCATATTCGGGGCGCCCGGTAAGCGATTCAAGGAGTTGTTCCATCATCTGGTATCGCTCGTTAAGGATCAGCTCGTCGAATATGGGCTTGGGGGATTTATTGTGCGGGAATGAAAGCTTCACCTGCAGTCCTTGTTGCTGTAAAATCTCAATCACCTCGCCCCGGCTCCATGTTTCGTGGTGGCTGATACCGTTTAACCGGTCGACAAACGATTTGAAGTGGTGCAGCATTTTCTGATTTTCCTGGGCTTCGTTTAATCCGTCAGCAATGTTCTCATCGATAATCAACCAGCCACCGGGTTTCAATACCCGCTTGATTTCGGCCATGCTTGCCGGAATGTTGGACAGGTGATGGAGTGCTTTGGACATCGAAACAACGTCGAACGAATGATCAGCAAATTCAAGTTTTTCACCTTCCATCCGGATGAACCTGATGTTTTCCTGTGGAAACCGTGCCCGGGCTTCTTTTAGCCAAATCTCGCCCGGATCAACCCCGGTAATATCTGTCGTTCCCTGAAAAACGCTATCCAATACTTTTACAAAATCGCCTGTGCCGGTACCAATGTCCAACACATTGTTCACTGTTTTGTCTGCAAAGAAATCCTGAAGTTGTTCCATAATCTGTTCTGGTTTCAAAGGTGACGGATTCCGAAAATATTAAACTTAAATCAATAATAAAAATGCCGAAATCGCCGTGACCGCAATCACAAAAGCGCGGTAGGTGTGATCGGGCAGGATTTTTACCAGCCTGATCCCCAAAAATGCGCCAAGTGCAATGGCCGGGAATGTCAGTAAATCAATTGATAATGAGTGCCAGGTAATGGTTTTCCAAATGAACACATGAAGCGGGAACTTGAAAAAATTGACAATCAGGAAAAACCAGGCCGATGTACCGATGAAGTTGTTTTTGGGCAGGTGCATTGCCAACAGGTAAATGGCGAAAATCGGTCCGGCCACATTACCAATCATGGTTGCAAACCCGCCTAAAATACCCATCGATGCCGCAAACCACCACTTGTCGGGGAAAAGCTGTTTCCCTTTTTTGCGGTCTTTCCAAAGCATCAGTCCAATACAAACAAAAACCAGGATGGCGATGATATTTTTAAACTGTTCATCGTTGACAATTTCGCCAACCCACAAGGCCAGTCCAATTCCGGCAAAAGCCCAGGGAAGTATTTTTACCAGGTACGACCATTGAGCATGACGACGGTAATACCCGACGCCAAATAAATCGGCCATCATTAAAATTGGGAGCAAAACACCGGTCGATTGTTTTCCCCCAAACACAAATGCCAGCGCAGGTACAACAATCAGCGAAACACCGGGTACGCCCACTTTCGACATCCCGATCAGCATTCCGCACGTAGCCATCAGCAACCATTGCAAGGCATTCAGGTCTAAGAAAAGAAAATCCATGTTGTTTGTTTAGGCAGGCAAATGTACAAAAGACTCCGCTTTTGAACCGGGTTCGTCTTGTAAAAAGAAAAGCCGGAACAAACCCGGCTTCCTTACAATTAAACAGTAGAAACAAACATTTGATGCAAGTAGCTTTTATATGATAAAATAGTGTCTTTTGTCTGTTTTTGCCCAATAGCCGGGTTCCCATTTCCATCCTTTGGGTAATTCTTTCCAGTGCCCGGGGACCCATTTCTTATCTTCTTTTGACTTTGTCCAGGTTGGCTCTATCCAGATATATATTTTTTCTGTTCGCGACCAAAGCCAGTGTCCCGGGATGAGGACAAAATCGGATCCGGGTTTTGGGGGCGCATGCATTTGTACTTGAGGGGGTACCGGCTTTATCTTAACGATTACCTGTGCCGGTAGTTTCTGGCTGCTGAGAAATATCCCGGTGAACCCAAGAAAGAAGATCAGGAATTTTCGTTTCATGGCTGCGAGCGTTTGATTTGATCTCGATGAACCAAAAACAATGCCATTTAAACGGATTTTTGGCTGTGAATATTCTGCTAAAGAACATCCTGATTCATAAATGAATGGACGAAAAAGGGAATACGCCGGATTCAGAAGATTTTGCGATGTAGTTCATCAAGCTCACTTTCATCAACCTGATTGAACCAGCGCAGAAGTTGCTTTTTTGCTTTGTCTTTTATTTCCGGGGTCAGGCTGTCGCTAATTTGTGAAAGGGCAAAAATCAGTACCCCCAGGTCATCGCTGAACCCGATTACCGGGGCAATGTCCGGTATTGCATCGGTTGGCAGAATGAAGTAGCCGAGGGCGGCAGTGATGGTAATCTTTGTTTTTAGCGGGGTTGATTTGTCCTTCAATAGGTAGTAAAGCAGAAGGGCTGCATAAACCACCTGTATTCCGGCAGTTTTCGCGAATTTCTTCAATTTTTCGCTGAATGATTCTTCGGAGTAATATTGCTTGAAATTTTCCCCGGTCATTTTAAGCTAACGTTTGTATAATCAACTTGCAAATCCCCATAGTGTTCAACAATCTCTGCCATAATCTGCTCAACTTCTTCAATTTCGGTGGCTTGCAGCAGTTTGATCCGGTGATTTCTGAAATTGGGAATTCCGGGAAAGTATTTGGCAAAGTGGCGGCGCATCATCAGGATTCCGGAACGGGCATTGTCGGTCCATTCGATTGACATATGGAGTTGATCAAGTACGTTCTGCACAATTTCCTTTACTGTAGGAGCGGGCAGTATCTCGCCGGTTTTCAGGTAATGCTTCACTTCTTTAAAAATCCATGGTCGGCCGATAGCACCGCGACCGATCATCAAGGCATCAACACCACTCTGTTTCAGGAATTCGGCGGCTTTTTCCGGGCCGTTAATATCGCCGTTCCCGATTATCGGGATGATCATTCTTGGATTGTTTTTAACCTCGGCCATCAGGCTCCAGTCTGCTTCGCCGGTATAAAGCTGTTTACGGGTCCGCCCGTGGATGGCCAGGGCAGCTATCCCGGCATCCTGCAACCGTTCGGCTGCTTCAACTATTACTTTCGAGTTTTCGTCCCATCCCAGCCGGGTTTTTGCTGTTACAGGCAACGAGACTGCTTTCACAACTTCGGCTGTCATTTGTTGCATTTTGTCCAGGTCGCGCAACATTCCCGATCCGGCGCCTTTGGCAACGATTTTTTTCATCGGGCAACCATAATTGATGTCGATAAAATCGGGCTGTGCTTCTTCGGCAACTTTTGCCGCGGCGACCATCGATTGGATATCGTGCCCGTAAATCTGGATGGCTACCGGACGGTCGAAATCAAACAGGTGCATTTTATGTTTGGTTTTTTGCACATCGCGGATCAGCGCTTCCGACGAAACAAATTCCGTATACATCACATCAGCGCCGTATTTCTTGCACATGTAGCGAAATGATTTGTAGGTCACATCTTCCATCGGGGCCAAAAAAAGCGGCGTTTTCCCCAGTTCTATTGTTCCAATCTTCACAGTAATTCGGTTATAAACACTGCAAAGATATAAATTTAGGTTGTTCCTCTTGCTGTTGATCTTCTTAAGGGCAGAGGTGATACTGACTTCCGCCGTACAGGAATTATTTCAGGTGTAACCAGAAAGAAGTATATTTGATCCTCTAAAACATAAGAATATGGCTTTTACTGCTTTTCGGGGAATGAAACCCTGGCCTCAATTCATAATGGCTTGTTTTATTGTGCTGGTAACTTTTCTGGCATTGCTCCTCGTTTCAATTTTTGTTGCTATCCCGGTTTTTGGGATGAATAGTTTTTTTGATGCACTATCGGGAGGCGACCTTGAAAATCCACAGACAATTGTTGTTTTAAAATACCTGCAGGTAATGCAGTCGCTTGGGCTCTTTGTTCTTCCTCCGCTTATTATTGCCTGGGTGTTTGAAGGAAATATCGCCCAATATCTTCAACTTAACCGGAAAATACCAACGGGGGCTTATGTGTTGGCAGTTTTGGCTTTGTTGTCTTTCAGCCCGTTTGTCACGCTTATCGGGCAATTGAATGGCGAAATGAAATTGCCGTCGTTTCTTGCCGGCGTGGAAGAATGGATGCGGAAGATGGAAGATCAGGCAACGGTGGTTATCGATCATTTTATGAATGTGAAGACCACGGGCGGGTTGTTGTTCAACCTGTTTATGATTGCTGTAATTCCGGCTGTTGGTGAGGAATTCCTGTTTCGGGGTGTTCTGCAAAAAATATTTACCAAAATGTCCGGGAGCTATCATTGGGGAATCTGGATTTCGGCATTTATTTTCAGTGGGTTGCACATGCAGTTTTTTGGGTTTTTCCCAAGATTGCTGTTGGGTGCTTTATTTGGTTATATCTTGGTTTACTCCGGTTCGCTCTGGTTGCCCATTCTTTGCCATTTTGTGAACAATGGACTGGGAGTACTGTCCTTGTTTGCCAGAAATCAGGGACATGAAGAGGTGGAAAAGATAGCCAACTTCGAATTTGGTGATGCATTCATCTACATATGGGCATTAGCGATTCTGAGCCTCGGTTTGACCTATCTTTTGCTGAGGGCGCTAAAGAAAGCTGTTGGTCTGGAAGAGGCATTCGGAGAATAGAACAGCATTGGTGCCTATTGTAACCTGTTTGGGCTACAAAGGGGGCTACATGCAGGCCAGGTATTTTTTAGAATAAGTTTGTCTGGAGTTTATCTGCTTCCATCTTTTTCAGTTCCGCTGGGCGATAAACATAAGTTATCCCGTATCCTTCTGCTTTTTCCCGTTTCAGTTCATCGGGTAGGTAACGAAACTTGTCTTCAATTTCATTCCAAACCAGTTGGATCAGTTTATCGGCTTCTTCCCGTACCGCGACCATTTGTTCTGATGCCCGGTTGGTAATATTCTGAAGCATTTTCTGATGACGGAAAGCATCAACGAATGACTCGTAATGGACTTTTACCAGTGCAATTGACGGACTGTAGATTGGGCTTCCACCTTTCATACATCTTTTTTGTTCACCCTGGATGATGCGTTCTCCCCATTCAAGTACATCCTTTTCAAGATTAAAAGCAGGGATTTTTTGAGAATTAGGGTCTAATCCGTAAAAGGCACGTGCCTCGGGCTTGATTTCTTCGCGTATCACCGCAAAGGTCATTACCTGCACGAAATGAGATAAATAGAGTTTTGATTTTTTGAAAATATCACCATACTCTTTTGCCTTATCGAATTGGTTTTGTTTGGCCGCATTTAGTTGACGGATGGCTGCCGAAAGTTTAGGATAAAGGAATTGCAGCTTTTCGAGGCTTTGCGGACTGAAGGCCAGCTCTTTTAGTGCAGTTCGTTTTCCTTTTTCAAGTGCAGTCTCAATTGCTCTCATTCTGGCCTGATCTGTATTTGGCAACCGTCTGTATGGCATAAAAAGTTATTTTTACGATTAGTACGAAGGTACAAAATCACAAAGGCGTTTTGGAGTATTCGCAGAAAAACTAATCAACAAACAGCTGTTCAAAAGGTCTGTTATCATTGGGGTTTTCAACGATGGAATCCCAAAATTGAATAGATACGAACAGGTGACGGAGAATAATTGTAATTTCCTGCCAAAGTTATTTTGAGATCTCCATCATGCGAAGGATTGGTTTTTTTGCCAGTTCGATCACTTCTTCAGGTAGTTGAATTTCAGGCTGTTCATGCTTCATGCAGCTATATAGCTTTTGTAAGCTGTTCAGTTTCATGTACGAACAGTCGTTGCAGGCACAGGTTGAATCGTTTGCCGGTGCAGGGATGAATACTTTTTCCGGACAGGCTTTTTTCATTTGGTGCAGGATGCCGCTTTCGGTTGCTACAATAAACTTTTGTGCGGGGCTTTTTTGCACGTA
This sequence comes from Mangrovibacterium sp., assembly GCA_050298035.1. GTDB lineage: Bacteria > Bacteroidota > Bacteroidia > Bacteroidales > Prolixibacteraceae > Gaoshiqia. The sequence continues at coordinate 23,210 of JBNKTK010000008.1, forward strand.
ATTCAGCAGCGATGAGGTTGAACCGATGTGTTTTGCCAAGAGCAATACCGGTTTCTCGCATTCCGGGTGGGCAATAAACTCGGCATCTTTGTGCTCATCCATCAGGGCAACAATCTTTTCAACAGAATATTGTTCATGAACCATGCAGGCTCCATCCCACAATACCATGCTCCTTCCTGTAATACTGTTGAGGTAATTACCCAGATTTTTGTCGGGGGCAAAAATCAGCTTTTGGTCTTTCGGGAAGCTTTCAACAATTTTTACGGCGTTGGATGAGGTGCAAACAACGTCGGTCACCGTTTTCAGGTCGGCGGTACAGTTGATGTACGAAATGACCTTATGATCGGGGTATCTTGCTTTGAACTCGCGAAATTTCTCAATGGGGGCAGATTCGGCAAGGGAACAGCCGGCTTTTAAATCAGGTAAAATTACCTTTTTAGATGGGTTGATAATTTTTGCTGTTTCGGCCATAAAGTGAACACCAACAAAAACAATCATGTCAGCCTCGGTTTGTGCGGCAGCTTGCGCCAACTGAAGGCTGTCGCCTACAAAATCAGCAATGTCCTGCAGCTCGGCATCAACGTAATAATGACTCAGGATGACGGCATTCTTCTCCTTCCTCAAGCGGTTGATTTCGTCAATCAGCTTAACCGTTGGATCGATTGTTTCTGTAATGTACCCGTTTTTTTCCAACATCATCTGAATCTGTTCTCTTTCCATCATCTCTCCTTTTTAATTCCCGAAAAAGTAGGGCGCAAAATTACTAATTCCATTTAAAAAACACATCATTGCCTGAAAGGTTTTCACCCTCAGTGGGTTTAACGGTGGTGCGAAGTAAATGGTTTTTCTCAAAAGAACTGATTTTGTTGACTTTTGGACGGGGAGCAGTTCGGTTCCCTGTAAATGAAAAGCCCCGGCAAATAAGATTGCCGAGGCTTTCGGAGTGAGTTTGTATTAATCGAGTAGTTGTTTTGCCAATTGAGTAGGACTGTCTTTTCCGGTGATTGCTTTTATCCGGAATGAATAGCTGTATGCTTTGTCGGTTAACCGGTATTGATCGTGTGTCCAGGCTCCCCAACTATTGTCGCCGCCAACTCCCATCTGTTTGTAGTTGATGTTTACCGAAGTTAAGTCGCGAGGTTTGACATCGGTAATGTGGCGGTGTATCGGTGTAACCCCGTCAATCTGGCGGCCATCTGTCCTTTCCGGTGATTCGAAGTCTTCCATGATGTTATGGTGAGCGCTCATCTCCAGCAAAGGCTTTCCTATGAACAGCAATCCGTTTCCGTCGGCGTTTGTGATGGTTGCCCAACGAACATCTGTTTTGTTACCATTCTCCTGTGGACGGACATACGCGTAGTATTGATCGGCCACAGCGCCTGTATAAAGACCAACAAATGCTGCTGTTTTACGGTCGCAATACGATTCTTGCGGGCCACGACCCAGCCAGCTTATTTGATCGAATTGGCGTGGCATCACCAGGTTCATCCCGAATAGCGGTATTTCAGGAAGGTCATTCTTCGCCATTTTGAAACTGTTGGCCACTTCAATATCGCCACTTCCAAAAACCGTGTATTTTGAGCTGTAGTCAGCAATCTTTTCGCCATTCTCATCTTGTAAATCAAAACTGAACGAAACGATAGCTTTATTTGCTGATACCACTTGTAATTGTGCCGATGTAACTTTACGTTGTTCCCCGGCTTTTCTCCAGATACGGCTGCGTTTGTGCAAATCGTTACCAAAATCGTTATCAATTGGGGCACGCCAGAAATTAGGTATTGGCCCTGACTGTAGCAGTTCCAGTTCGCCTGATTTGAAGTTTTCCAAGATTCCTTTTGTTTTATCAAAAACAACAGAGAAACCTTCTCCGGTAATTGTAATTTTCTTGGTGCTGTCTTCTGCTTTTAATGTCTGGAAATCCTGGATGTTTGTTTTGGCTACTGCTTTAAATACCGGGAGTTCCATTTGTTCTTTTGCAATTTCGTGGTTTGCCGGTATTAAATCCTTTTCAGCTTTGGTTTTTGCCGAAAGGTTCAGGAAATATTCCGTTCCAGGTTGTGGATCAATCGAATAATCAATTTTAATTTTTGCACTTGCCGATGGGCTCAGGTTCAGTTCATCCAGCTTGCCTTCCTGAATGATGCTACCATCGGCTGTTATTGTCCAACTGATCTCAAATTCAGATAAATTGGTAAAAGCGAACTTGTTCTGAATTTCAATCTCTCCACTTTTCAGGTTGATTGCTTTGAACCCAATATTTTGGTAGACTTTTTTAACCTCGAGCAATGCAGGTTTAACGCCGCGGTCGGGGTTAACCAACCCGTTGATGCAGAAATCGCCGTCAGAAGGGACTGTGTCGGGGCCGAAATCGCCACCATAAGCCCAATATTTTTCGCCGGTTTCATTGACGGTCAGAAGTCCCTGGTCAACCCAATCCCAAATGCAGCCTCCCTGAAGAACATCATAGCTTTCAATCAAGTCCCAGTAGTCCTGCAGGTTCCCAACACTGTTGCCCATGGCATGGGCATATTCGCACTGGATAAGTGGTTTCTGAGGATCATTTTGGGCATACCTCTCCATAAAATCAATCGTGGCATACATTGGGCAAAAAATGTCCGTATTGTCACCTCCGTGGGCTTGTTCAAATTGAACCGGGCGGGTACCATCAATTTCTTTCAGGTATTTGTAAGTTGCTTCGAAGTTGATACCGTTACCGGCTTCATTCCCAAGAGACCAAATGATGACTGAAGGTTGATTTTTGTCGCGTTGGTACATGTTTTCTGTGCGGTACATGTGTGCTTTGCCCCATTCCGGTTGTTTGGCAAGCGATTCGGGACCGTAGCCCATTCCGTGCGATTCGATGTTTGCTTCGTCAATCAGGTATAGGCCATATTTGTTGCAGAGTTTGTACCACATTTCAGGTTCGGGATAGTGAGAAGTCCTCACCGTGTTGATGTTGTGTGTTTTCATCAGGCTGATGTCCTTCATCATCGTTTCCAAGTCCTGAACATGGCCGGTAAGCTCATTGTGCTCATGCAGGTTTACACCTTTCACATTGATTGGTTGACCATTTACCATGAGCTGTTTGTTTTTGATTTCCACCTTGCGGAAACCAATGTCCTGGCGGATAACTTCAATTATATCGCCTGAAGCATCTTTTAAGGTTAGTAGTAATTGGTAGAGATTGGGTTGTTCTGCTGACCATTTTTTTACATCGGCAAGGGTATCTTCAAACGAAATATTTTCTTTTGCATTTGAGCTGTTTACGTTCGTTGTGAATTTTTTCAGGCTGTTTTCCCCATCAAGTATTTCTGCGTCAATCACCAGCTCAGCCGCCGTTTGCCCAATGTTGGCCAATTCAATACTTAGGTTGAATGTTCCGGCCTGATAGTTATCATCCAGACCGGCAACAACTTTAAAGTCGCGGATGCACTGCTTGTTACGGGCCAAAAGGTAGGTGTCGCGTGTAATACCGCTCAAACGCCAGAAATCCTGATCTTCAAGGTAACTTCCGTCGCACCAGCGATGGATCTCAACGGCCAGTGTGTTTTTGCCTTTTTTGATGTATTTGGTGATATTGAATTCAGCAGGGGTTTTACTGTCTTCGCTGTAACCAACGTACTGTTCGTTTACCCAAACACTCAAACAGGAACTTGCAGCTCCAAAGTGGATGTATACTTCTTTTGAAGTCCAGTCAGCCGGGATTTCGAATTTTCTTTTGTAAGAACCCACCGGGTTGTAGTCCTGCTTGATGAGTGGCGGTGTTACTACGTGTGGGTATTTTACATTGGTGTAAATAGGGTAGTCGAACCCAACCACTTCCCAGTTGGAAGGGACTTCAATATCTGACCAATCTTTAATGTTGTAGTCGTCTTTGAAAAACCAATACGGACGTTCTTCCGGGTTTTGAGACAGGTGGAACTTCCAGGTGCCGTTTAATGTCCGAACAAAAGGGGACGCCCAGGTATCGTCAAGTTGTGCTTGCTCCGCATTTGCATACGGGATAAAAGATGCGTGAGGGTCTTCCCTGTTTATTTGAGTGATTTGAGGATCTTCCCAGGGTTTGGGGTTCATTTCCTCGAAAGGTACATTTTCGTACTTGCTGGTACAGGAAATCGCGGTGATAAATAGCAGAATAACTGCTGATAAATGCCAATTGTTTCTTTTCATCGTTTGATTAGTTTGTTTTATCCTACCTTACTGGTTGGTACTGGTAGGTATGCAAAAATCAAAAAAAAAATAGTTAAAAGCAAGTGAACTCTACCGTTCTATGCAACTTTTCTAATGGCATGGCTTTGTGTGAATTTGACAAGAATACCGAAAACCCTGCGATGCAGAGGCATCTTGATTCTAGGATTGTGAAACTGTTATAAAACAAGTCAACCTTTCATGATTGTAATTGCATGAAAGGTTGGCTGTATGAAAATGAAAAGTTCGTCCTCTAAAAATCTGTTTTCAGGATTTTCCCCGTCAAAATAGTTCCGTTTTTCTGTCTCACTTCAACCAGGTAGATTCCGGCTTTTAGGTTGGTCAGATTTATTTGATTTGTTTTTGGGGTGGTTTGGAGAATTAATTGCCCCATTAGGTTCCTGACCGATAATTGTGTGATTGTTGATTTTGTTCTGATGTTCAATATGCCGTTTACCGGATTTGGGTAAAAAGCAGCATTGTTTTCGTCAAGTACAGGGGCATCCGTTAATACATCAAAGTCATTATAGTCGCGGGGTAGAACTTGGTACCCGTCTTTATACTGACTGAGTATCCCGGTTATATTTACAGCACTCGTTGGCAGATAATGCCCGATCAAACGGGAAGAACTTCCGGTGTAAATGATTGCAGACCCGTATTGATCGGAGAAAGTAAATGAAGAACTGTTTGCGGTGATCATTTCTCCTTTGTCTTGAAACGTTGCTTTTTTAATTGTAATGAGCATGCCTTCATATTCCTCACCAATGTTGGCAGTTGTAATTACCGTTGGCGTTACTTCTCTGTTTGCTTTGAAATTGTAATTATAAGTGACATCAGTAATTTCAGTGAGCGTTTCATATTCATCAACTTTCCCCCGGATGATCAGACTGTCTCCAATATTTCCCCGGAATAAACTATTGTATACATTGATCCCGCTTCGAAGTGGGTCGCTGGTTTGAAGGTAGAATGAATAATCGAAGTTGGCAGTAATTCGTCCGGCAATTGTTACTTCGTTGCCAATTATTGGGCTGGATGCACCAGTTCCCTGGATTGCAGGAATTGAAGTTATTGCTTCCTGGTCGGTTACCTCCGGATAAAGAAAACTGGCCGGCCACGAGTAACTTGTTTCTGCTACAGTTGCTTTTACAGTCAGGTAAATCATGTTGCCGGAAACGAAACCTGTAGGCTGAATCGTTGCGGAATACACGTTGCCGTTGCCCTGCATGGTAATTTGATTTGTTTCGGAATTGTAACTGTTGCCCCAGTAAAGTACGACATTGTCGGGCCCCGGGTCTGAAATAATATTGATTGTAAGTGTTATTGATTCTCCAGGTGCAGGGATTGCCGGTTCCATGGTAAACATTGAAAATTTGAGGTCGGCAGGCAAAGCATTTCCCCAAATCAGGTCGGCAAACTCCGGATGATCGACAAACGGGTTACGGTTTTGCTGAATGCGGAAAAGTCGCTCATTACGTCTTCTTTCAAAGTCTGTTGGGGGATAGTCACGGTTCCATTGCAACAGGGCATCCAGGTTTCCGTGTAATGGATCGGGAAAAGTATGATTATGGCTGACGAGTTCAAGATCAAGCTCGTCTCCGTCGCCCTCATAGCGGGTGGCCATGTAAAAGAGGGTGCGTGCTACCTGGCCTTTTGTTTCCGGGCCGGGTTCCCAGGTCGAGTCGGTGTAGTAGCAATAAAGTGCTTCCGGGTGTTGATTACCTCCCGGTTGGATGTTGTCAAAATCTTTATTGCCACGATCTTCATTTACCGACGCATCAGCCGGATGAAGATTGTGTACATCGCTGTCCATTGGGCGTATGCCGGAAAAGTTACCATGCGATTTTGCCCAAACATGCTCCCGGTTGATATAATTGCCACCGGTTCCATACAATGACGCATCGCGCGATTGTTGTGTGTAAAACAAAATCACATGTGTTGGGTCGGCCGGATCTGCATCGGTATATTCCATTATATTTCGGCTGAAACTGTATGAAAAATCAACATGTTTTTTTATGATGTTGTGCAGTGTTGCTTTGAGTTCTTCACCGCTTTTGCCTTCAATGCCATTGTAGTAATCGGCTGGCTGTGCCTTTACAAAAACTACTAAAAAAAACGACAAAACGACAAATAAGATTTTTATTTTGATATTATTCATGGTTCACTCTTTTTGAACTTAGGCAAATTAGATTCTATTGCTGCCCAGAAATTTATAATGAGGGGACTTAAAAACGATGAAAAAATAAACAAGCATGACAATTAATTTCGTCATGCTTGTTTTATTTACTCTATTAAATTAATAATGGAAGAATATTGCATTTATTGTGCACTTACGTGGCTGAAATAAATACCATTCATAAGTTCATTTACTCCGTTATAGGAACCTTTTGTTCCAATGACTGTCAGTGTATCACCAACTTTAATGCCTTTATCGGCTAACAGGTATTTTCTATAGTTGCCAGTTGCACCATAACCCGGATAGCAGCCATATACATAAATTTCACTGCCATCGTTAAGATAAAGATTGCCGTAGGTTTCATTTGTAATTGATGTAATCTCACCGCTTATCATGAAGTAGGTATTGGAGTCGTCGGGTTTCGCCAGCAGTTCAGCAATAGTAACAGGTGTTACCGGAATAACAACTTCCAAAACAGCACCACTTACTTGTGGAGATCCATTATAAGCAGCACGTTTCCCAACAATTGTTATGATGTCTCCTTCTTTAACACCTTTTTGGGCAAAATCCTGAATTTTATAAACATAGGTTTCACCCGAGAAATCGCGCAGGTATAATTTTCCTGATGTAGCATCGGAAATACTGGTAACAACACCAGTTAAACGATATTGTATATTACCTACTTCAGCTGCAAGGAATTCTGCAATAGTTGCATCCACAATCGCTCCTGCCTGGCTAAGAGTTGTTTGTGAAGTATAGCTTTTAGTCCCATTAGTAGTGCTGAATGTGAGAGTAGTCCCACGATCTCCACCGGTATTGGCTTCTGCTTTGAACGTAACCACCGTATTGGTTCCCGCAGTTTGGATAGATGAAATGGATAACCACGACTCTGCATCCTCAGGAATTTCCACCGATACACCTTCTCCTTTACAGGTAAGGTAGGCTGTAAATTCACCACCTTCGAGAGGAAGCGCTGCATTTGCTACTGAATCAACTTTCACAAGTGATTTATTGATACTGATGACTACTGCATTTACCAATTCTACAGTCGTACCATAGGTAGTTTTTGGCCCTTGAACAGTTACTTCATCTCCTACTTCAAGACCCAGACTCAGGAAGTTTTTCTCTGCACCCTTCGCGTCAAGAGTACCATATATATAAATAGAACCTGTTTCATCCTCCAAATACCAGTTGCCGTAAGTTGTGTTGGTTATTGCCGAACAAACTCCGGTTACCTGATAGGTCTTGCTGTCAGGTCCGGCAATAACATCCGCACATGTGGCAGATGAAATTGTTGCCAAACCCTGGATGATATTTATTCTCTGAGTTGCGCCTCCACATTGAATTAAAAGCTCTGCAGTACGACCATCTAAGGCTGACTCAGCCGAAAATGTAAGTGTTGATTCACCTGCAGAGCCAGAGGTTGAAGAGATAGTTAACCATTCAACATCATTCTCTACTGTCCAGCTATCTTTAGCTGTTACAGTAATGGATGTAGAACCTCCGTCTACAGGAATAGACACGTAAGACGACGATACTTGAATTTCATCAAGCAATGTCACTGTTTCTTCATCGGTACAACTTGTCAGCAAGGCAAGTATTGCAACGAGAAATGGAAATATTCTTTTTAAAATCATAATTATCAGAGCTTTTAAATTAGTTGAAAAAATACTTGATACCAATAGAAGCATTCCAACACTGACCCAATGTATAGCTTGGTTTGAATGTTTCGGTATTACCATGGATTGAAGCGGGTGTAGAGAATGTAGCCACGCCGTCGGCATCAACGCCTTCGTATTTCAGGATACGAGGATCAGAACCAATTTCAGGGTTCAGGTATTTGGCTACGCCCCAACTGTTGTTGAAGAAGTTCATCACGTTTTTAACATCAACGCTAAGTTGTAGTTTGTGTTCGCTGTTACCTGTTTTAATCGAAAAATCATGTTTGTAGCTCAAGTCTACTCGGTGTACCCATGGAGAGTAAACGCTGTAGGCTTCTGCATACTCACCTTGTCGGTCTTTCAAATAATCGTTGGCATGTACATAGTCCATAAAACGAGTTTGATCATCAGCTGAAACAAAGCGGAATTCGTTGCTTGCCACTTCGTCGTCGGTTGGAACATAGATTGCATCGTAGTTGTATCCGTCACCGTTCATATCGTTAACTGTCATGAAAGAGTAGTTGGCTCCACCGTGCCATCCTTCATAAATAATGCTATAGTGGTTACCACTCTTGTCGTGGGCAGTTAGCGATGCTACCAAACGATCGGGTGTGGTATATTGCGAATTGTGCAATTTAATGTTGTTAGGGCCTTCCACAGTTGGAACGTAAGTAAATGCCGATTCTGGATTCGATCCCGGCATGCCGGTTACGTCTTTGGCAACGGTGTGTGTATAGGCAGCCATCAGGCTGACCCATTCTGCTGGTTGAGCATTTACAGTGATATTGGCTGACCAGCCATAACCACGGCTTGTGTTATCCAAAACGAATGCCTTGGTTCCGGTACGATAACCTGCCGGATAAATCGGACGATTGTCTACACCATTGAAACGGGCAAAACCACCTACGTTTGGAATACTCCAGTCGGAAATAGAAACACCGTTGATTGTTTTGTTGAAGATTCCTTCTACTGTTGCAGACAATGGGAAAGATGTTGGGAAGGCATAATCAACAGCAAATGATGTTTTCCAAACTTGTGGCATTTTAAAATCTGAAGCTATACCCGCAATTGAAGAAGGAACAGTTCCGTCTTCAGGTGAAATAGTTGTAGGATAACCTAAGCTTGTTAGTTTATCATATAGTGCTGCTATTGTAGCATTTCCTTCTGCATCGGTTACCAAACCACCTGCAAATTCATCCATTGAGAAGCCATTGTTCTCAGCATTTCTTGCATTTATTTGTGCCTGGTATTGAACCATACCTCCATTGGTTGGCATGTTGGTGAAGAATACAAGTGGTAAATTACCCGAGAAAAGACCGGTACCTCCACGAACCTTCAAGCTCTTGTCGCCAAATGTATCCCATACAAAACCTACGCGAGGAGAGAATATGAGATTTGCATCAGGCCATTTTCCTGTATCGATATGACGACCGTTATAATCAATGGCAGCGATAGCATTGTTTGTTATCAAGTCATTATTATTGAAGAAAAGCCCATCAATACGAAGTCCATACGAAAGTTTGAAATTTTCAGTAACGCTCCAATCATCTTGCCCGTAAACTCCAATTTTGTCTGTTCTTATGCGAGCTGCAGGATTGCTCTCTCCACCATAACCATAAGTTAAGTTTACAATTTCAGGTGTTCCTTCGTTTAAGAAGTCGTCTAGACTCGAGTAGCGATAATAACCGGTTCCGTTACGCATGTAGGCATTATCAGCCATTTTATACTCGTAAGCAATACCGCCAACAATTTTATGATTACCTAAATAATAGGTCATCTCGTCTTTAATGTTCCATACATTGTTATGAACACCGTTGTTCCAGGTAAATAGCTCGTAACCTAATGAAAGGTAGGCCTGATCGTCTTTCAAAATGTCGATAAAAGGAAACGGTGCTGAATTTGTTCCGCGAACATCGTCAAGTTTCGAGAATGTTGCCAGGAACTGGTTCGAGATGTTTTCCGATAAACGGCTATTCAAGTCAAAAGAGAAGGAATGAACAAGGTTGTCCATCGAATACATCGAGTTGGCATATGACATTGAAGCTTTTGACATCCTGGCCTCAGACATACGGGTACCTCCGTCCATAGAAGATGCGTTAGGCGATCTCCACGAAGAATTCTTTGTGTAATTATAGCGTAAGGCTAAACGATGTTTGTCAGTGATGTTCCAGTCGATACGTGCAAGCAGTTTCTTGTTGCTTTGATCTGCAGGGAAACTGGTGAAAGATCCGGTTTCGTATCCATATTTATTTCTTACAAAATCAGAAACTGTTTGAAGGTCGTCTTCTGTTGTGCGGGAAATAAAATTGTCAGGATCAGCAACTCCATCAGTTGAAGCTCTCCAACGGTTAGCAATAGTTGGAGTTTCCTCCTTCTCGGCGTTTACGAAGAAGAACAATTTGTTTTCAATAATCGGACCCCCTAAAGTGAATCCGTATAAGGTATTTCGGTCTTTCTCGCGTGCTCCTGCAATTTCCACTCCATCAACAGCATTTCCACGCATGTTTTCATTTCGGTGGTAAGTATATGCGCTTGCTTTAAAGGTATTTGTACCCGATTTTGTAATGGCATTTACACCACCACCAATAAAGTTTGTTTGGCGCACATCGTAGGGGGCAATTACAACCTGCAATTCTTCAATAGCTTCAATCGAGATTGGATTACCACCACCAGGAAGCGCATCACTCAAACCAAAGTTGTTGTTGAAATTTGCTCCGTCAACAGTAAAGTTAGCCGTACGACCATCGGAGCCGACAAAGCTCATACCATCACCTCCGTAGGGAGAAAGGCGGGTAATATCCATAATGCTACGTGTTACGGTAGGCAAATTATCTATCTGGTCGTTTGTGATATTGGTAACTGCTCCAGTCTTCTCATTAGAAAATTTTGTTCTGGTTGCCGTAACAAGAACTTCATCCAATGATAATGCTTCTTCTGAGAGTGTAACATTCATTACATAGTTTTCACCTAAACTCAACGTAATGTTGTTTTGTGTGTATGCACCATATCCAATGAAAGTGACTGTTACAGTATAAGGTCCGCCTACACGCATACCGTTTAGGTTGAATCGGCCCTCATTGTTGGTTACAGTACCATAAGTTGTACCTGAAGGGGTGTGTGTAGCAATCACCGTTGCACCTATCACAGTTCCTTCAGTATCTGTAACACGTCCACTCATACTGGATGTGGTTACCTGTGCTTGTATAATAGTAGCTGATGAAATAATGAGCGCTACTAATAAAAAACTGATTTTCTTAATCATAAATAGCAAATTTTAAAAGTTGTGTTTTCATAGATTGTAAGTGTGTAAGTTTTGAAAAATCTCAAGATAATATAATTGAAAAATCTTTTTGATCAGGTAATTAAAAATTTTATCAACTTCATGTCTTAATTTATTAACTCGCCTTGAAGTAGTTTCAGGATTGAATAGGCCATACAAAGAAAGGTCATTCAAATAAAGATAATGTTAAGTGTCTGTTAAGTTAGACTCATTTTAAATAGTAGCGAGTAATTTTTCTGCAAACTCCCGACTCCAAGTGTCTGTGAATTTTGAATGCTCTTTTTTAAGATTTGCGGGAACCTATTTCTTGAATTTTGGATACATTTTGGTGTCATTTACTATACTCTTCAAATTTTTTCTGCAAATAGAATTATTTTTATCAGTTCCTAAAGTCAAGTATTTCAGTTGATTAGTAATTATAGAAGAAAATAATTTGAAAATTTTTAGTACTATGTATTGCATAATAGCTTTTAATGTTTGTATATTTGTATTGCATAATTCAAGGTAAAAGATAGAAATAGTTTAAAAAAAGTTCTATATAAGTGTAACGGAAACAGAAAACAATCGTCTTAAAAACAGAAACAGAGAAAACAAGTACTCAAAGTCAAACAGAAAACAATTAGACAACAGAAAACAGGAAACAGAAACAAACAGGAGGCAAAGTCATGAAAACAATTAACGCAAACAAGGGAAACAAAAACAATCAAGTAACAAGAGCATTGTTAAGAGGTGCAGCAGTCGTTGTAAGTGTAATATTATTGAGCTTTACAGTGAGCGCACAGGGATTATGGAAACAATTATTGACCTACAACAGCTTCGGAAAAGTTGCTATGTTGATGGTTGATGAGTCTGAAGCTGCCGAGGTAGCTGATGCAAGTGAATCTTTTATTGAAAAACCTGCTACAACTGAAAGTTTCAGTTTCGAACAGGCAACTGATGTTTCACTTGAACTGGAAGGCTGGATGACCGATGATTTATACTTTGGTGCATACAATAACTTTTACCGGGTAGACAACGATCAGCCGCTTGAAGTAGAAGAATGGATGACGAATGATAACTATTTTAGCAACCGCTTTGCAACAGAGAAGGATGGTGAACTGGAATTGGAGTCGTGGATGAGCGATGATAATTACTGGGCTCTATAAAAAGCAGTCCGGAACAGGAAGCTAAAAATTACAGACTTGAAAAGGGAAATGTTATGAAAATTGAGAATACAAAAGCACAAATGCGGAAAGGGGTGTTGGAATACTGTATCTTACTGGTACTGGATGGAAAACCCCTTTACGCAAGTGACATCATCGATGAATTGAAAAACTCTAAAATGATTGTCGTTGAAGGAACTCTTTACCCGTTGTTGACACGCCTGAAAAATGACGGACTGCTGGGCTACCGGTGGGAAGAGTCAACACAGGGGCCACCTCGTAAATATTACGAATTAACTGATGAGGGAAAACTATTCCTCGAAGAATTAGGACAATCATGGAACGAATTGGTGGAGGCCGTTGCAACAATTAAGTCCAGAAAAACAGTATAACCAACGGAAACAAAAACACAAATGCACAAAATTTTAGAAAGATGAAAAAGACATTCACAATAAATATCAGCGGCAGTGTTTTTCACATCGATGAGGATGCTTACGAAAAACTGCAAGGCTACTTGCAAATGCTTACCGGACATTTTGGTACTGATGCCGATGGCCGTGAGATTTTGCAGGATATTGAAGCCCGGATTTCGGAACTGTTCAGTAAAAAAATGCAGGAAGAAGAAAAAGATGTTATCATAGAGCCTTGGGTCGACGATGTGATTTCCCGCATGGGAAAACCGGAGGACTTTATGGAGCCTGAAGAAGTTGAAGAGGAAAAAACTGAAAATGTTCCGCCTGTACAGGGAAAAGTAAAACGCCGCATGTACCGCGATCCCGATAACCGGGTTTTAGGTGGTGTTTGTTCCGGAATGGGTGCCTATTTTAATATTGATCCGGTTGTTCTGCGGATCATCTTCTTTGTCCTTTTCTGGATAAGTATTGGTACAGCTTCATTGGTTTACATCCTGTTGTGGATAGCTGTTCCAAAAGCCAAAACTACGGCACAACGTTTGGAAATGCGCGGGCAGGAAGCAACAGTTTCCAATATTGAAAAATCAATAAAAGAAGAAGTAAAGGAGGTAAAAGAGAGCTATAAGCGGTTCCGTAGCTCCGACACGTACAACAAGGGCCGCGAACAGGCCGGCCGTTTGGGTGATGTAACCTACAGTGTTTTGAAAGTCATTTTGAAGATCATCGTTATCTTTTTCGGAGTATTGTTGATCTTGGTTGGTTTTGTAGGGCTGGTCAGCTTTATTACATCCATGTTTGTCGGCCATTCAGTTATGACGGCCGCTCCGTGGATCGGTCACTGGGGGCCGGAATTCCGTATGCCGGAAGTTGCACATTTTTTTATTGATCCCGCTTCAATGACCGTATTGATGGTTGCCATTGCCTTTTTGGTTGGCATACCTTTACTGGCCATTTTGTTTGTCGGGGCAAAAATGGTTTTCCGCTTCCAGTCGAACAATAAACTAATATTCCTGGCCGGGCTTGGGGTATGGTTGGTATCGCTGATAACCGTTGTCGTGGTTTCGCTTGGACAGATCGATGATTACAGTAAAAAGACAACGATAAGCCAGAGTTCAGTTGTCAACTGTCAGGATTGCAAAACCTTGTATCTTGAGCTAGGTGAGGATGCCCACCAAAACGATTACAGTTACGAAATGGATCTTGAGCGGATGAAAGTGATTTCAGAAAACGGGGAGTCAATATTGTTGGGACGACCAAGATTAGATATTGAAAAGAGCAACACCGACGAATTTGTCATCCTGATCCGCAAAAAATCCCGCGGGGGTAGCCAGGAAGCAGCAAAAGAGAATGTTGACGATATTGTTTACAACTATAGCCAAAAAGACTCTACGGTCTATTTCGATCCCTATTATACTTTAAAAGATGGGAAACGCTGGCTGGGGCAGGAGGTTGATATCACAGTTAAAGTACCTGAGGGAAAATCAATTTACCTGGGCGACAAAATGGTGAAAATCATTTATGATATCGAGAATGTTTCAAATACCTGGGACGGTGATATGATCGACAAATTTTGGAAAATGACTGAACTAGGTTTGGAAGAAAGAGCAACTATCGCTAAATAGTCGGTAAATTCAGGGGGCATCAGGTTTTCTGCCTGTTTGCCATTCTGTTCAGATAAGCAAATACAGTGTCTTGTCATTAGCGGGGCACAAGCATAAAAAAGAAAATGAAACCAATGAAAACAAAATCAATTAAAACAAGCCTGTTCCTGCTATTCGTTCTGATTGCATCGGTGGTGCTGGGACAAAGTAAATCTGATCGTCTTTTTGATACCTTCAGAAATAAACCGGGGGTAACCTACTTTGCGTTTACTAAAAATATGCAGGACGCCTTCAATATTAATATGGATGATGACAAGGGGAACATTAAAGGCGATTTGCATGAAATCCGCTTCATGTCGTACAATCCGGAGAAAGGAAGTTTGAGTGGCAGCGAGTTTGTTCGCAAAGCAAAAAATTTGTTGCCATCAGCCTATTCGCAAATGGATTTGGATGATGACGACGATGATACAGAAATCTGGATGTTGGGAAATAAACGGAAAGCTTCGGAATTTCATCTTTTTATTAAAGGACGGGAACCGGAAAGTTTTCAGATAATAGTTTCCTTTTTTGGCGATTTTGACATTGATGATGCAAAAGGCGTTAAAGAAATCGGACTAAATTTTTCAACTGGAGATTGAGTGTTGAGTAAAATTTTTAAAACAGAAAACAGATGAAACGATTAATAAAATCATACGACCGTGTTATCGCCGGTGTTTGCGGTGGCATATCCGAATATATCAATCCTGAACTTGACCCGATTATCATCCGCCTGGGCTGGTTTATTTTCACCTTGTTCAACCCATTGATGGTAATTGTCTATTTCGTACTGGCATTGGTAATGCCTTCGCCGAAAATAGTGGGGACAAAATAGCGACAGGGAATAGGAACTTTCGTAAACGAGCAAGCCGGATACTAAAATACGATAGCATCCGGCTTGTTCATTTTCATTCAAATAATGTATTAAAAGAAATCCTCAAATTCGGCCGGCTTTTGTTTGACATCGTTCTCTTCATCACAATCCAGGTTGATGATGAAGCTCACCGGCTTTTCGAACTCGTGGTCCGGTTTATATTCCAGAGAAGGGTCGGCATAAACTTTTTTCATAAAATGTCCCCAAACCGGCAAAGCCATGTTGGCGCCCTGCCCGGTAGAAATATCGTCAAAGTGGATACTCCGCAGGTCGGCGCCTGTCCATACCCCAGCAACAAGTTGAGGTGTGACTCCCATAAACCAACCATCGGAGTGGTTCTGGGTAGTTCCCGTTTTTCCTGCGATTGGGCCTTTAATTTCGCCATAAACCTTGTGCCAGCGCAAACGGGTTCCGGTTCCGTTGTCAATTACGCCCCGGAGCAGGTTAATCATCAGGTAAGCAGTCTGTTCATCAATGGCATCGTGTCGTTCGGGGGTGAACGTTGCAACTACGTTGCCGTGTTTATCTTCAATCTTGGTCACAAAAATCGGTTTGGTGAAAACGCCTTTGTTAGCGAATGTTCCGTAAGCGCCAACCATTTCATATAAGGTAATATCGGAAGTTCCCAGGAACATGGATGGAACAGGATCAATTCTACTGTAAACACCCATTTTTTTCATGACCTCGACTACCGATTGCGGGTTGAATTGCTTCATGACCCAAGCCGAAATCTGGTTCACCGAGTTTGCCAGACCCCATTTTAGTGTCACCATTTTGCCGTCCATCACGCTTTCACCCGAGTTTTTTGCTTCCCAGATTGTCCCGTCAGACAGGATAAACTGCTGTTTTACATTGGGAACTTTGGTGCAGGGGGTCAATCCGTTTTGCATGGCCAGGGTGTACAGGAATGGTTTAACCGTGGAGCCAACCTGCCGTTTGCCGCCGGTTACCATGTCATACATGAAATGTTGGTAGTTTGGGCCACCAACATAAGCACGAACCTGACCGGTTCCCAAATCCATAGCCATGATGGAGGAGCGGAAATAACCCAGGTAATGTTTGATTGAGTCGAGGGGCGACATGATGGTGTCACGATCGCCGTCCCAGGTGAAAATGGTCATTTCTACTGGTTGCTTAAAATTCTTTCGGATTTGGTCAGAACTTAGTCCCTGCAGTCGCAAAACCCGGTAGCGCTCACTTTGCCGCATCGACAGGTCGAGAAGACTGCTGACCTCTGTTGTGCTCATGTCATTTGAAAAAGGTGGGTTTTTCAACCTTTTTAAGTGGCGTTGAAATGAAGGTTGAAGGTCTCGTTTCAGGTGGTCATGTACCGCTTCCTCGGCATACTTCTGCATCCGCGAGTCAATCGTTGTGTAGATCTTTAGGCCATCTTCATACAAATCGTAATTGGTGCCATCCTGTTTGAAATTCTTTTTACACCAGCCATACAAGGGATTGGTTTCCCATTCAACAGAATCTTCCCTGAATTTTACGGCTTGCCATGATGCGTACTTTGAACGTTCGGGTTTTGATGCTCCCATCGTAGTACGGAGATATTCGCGGAAGTATGGAGCCAGACCGGTTTTAAAATCTTCCCGATGAAAATCAAGCCCAAGTGGCAAGGCCGAAATTGAATCGTATTGTTGTTGCGAAATGTACCCGTACTTATTCATTTGTGCCAAAACCACGTTCCTGCGTTCCAGCGTAAGCTCAGGGCGGCGAACCGGGTTGAATAGTGCCGAGTTTTTGGCCATTCCAACCAACATGGCCGACTGGTGAAGCTGAAGTGAATCCGGATCAATATTAAAATAAATCCGGGAAGCAGACTTTATCCCCACTGCAAGGTTCAGAAAGTCGTACTTATTAAGGTACATCGTGAGGATTTCTTCTTTTGTGTAGCTTTTTTCCAGTTTGACGGCAATTACCCATTCTTTGAATTTGCGCAACACCAACTGGAATTTGTTTTCAAAATCCTGACGGGGGAACAACATCTTTGCTAATTGCTGGCTGAGCGTACTGCCACCGCCAGTGCTGCTATTGCCGGTAAGAACCCCTTTCAATACCCGGAAAAGACCGCGCAGGTCAACTCCGGAATGATCGTAGAAGCGAACATCTTCGGTTGCAATGAGTGCGTCAACCAGGTTTTGCGGTAATTGGTCGTAGTTTACAAAGCTCCGGTTTTCACGGAAATAACGCCCCAGGACAACACTGTCGCGTGCAATCACTTCCGATGCCAGTAAGCTTTGCGGGTTTTCGAGTTCCTTAAATGACGGCATTTCTCCCAGTTTTCCTTCTGCAATGGAGTAGAAAAGCCCAAAGATCAGAACGACACCTATAATAAATAGTGTCCACAAACCAATCGTATATTTTCTAAAATTGTTTTTCGCTTTTTCCATCAGGCTATTTTTGTCTGTTTGGCGACAAAGATAACGAAACCATTAAGATTTTTATTTTCCGGTTCTGCTACATAAAATTAACATTGAGGGCAGTTGATGTCGTTGGATATAAATTTGATAGATGTCGGTCTGAGTGTGTTGGAACGGCTGTGGCACGAAAGATATTTTACAGGGCAGTAACCCTTTCCGGGTACCCTCTGAAAAGTCATACTGACATCTGCAAATTCAATAAAATAATCATTTTCAAAGAAATATGGATGGAAAATTTATCTGGTGAAAATTTGAAGTTCGGGATACATTTTCTTTTATTTGCAGAAATTTTTACAAAACAGGAGGTTTTATGCACGAGAATCTGGTTATTGTTGAGTCCCCTGCCAAAGCGAAAACTATAGAGAAGTTTTTAGGAAAAGATTTTTTGGTAACTTCAAGCATGGGGCATATCAGAGACCTCGAAAAGAAGGATTTTGGGATTGACCTGCAAAATAATTACACCCCGAAATATATTGTTTCTCCCGACAAAAAGAAAATTGTTTCTGATCTGAAAAAACTTTCAAAGGAGGCCCAAACGGTCTGGATCGCATCCGATGAGGACCGCGAGGGGGAGGCAATTGCCTGGCACTTGCAGGAAGTGCTAAAGCTTGATCCTCAAAAGACAAAGCGGATTGTTTTCCACGAGATAACCAAAGAGGCCATTCTTGGAGCGGTTGAAAAACCACGACCAATTGATATAAACCTGGTAAATGCACAGCAAGCCCGCCGTGTACTCGACCGTATTGTTGGTTTCGAAATATCGCCGGTACTCTGGAAAAAAGTAAAACCTTCACTTTCCGCCGGGCGTGTCCAGTCGGTTGCCGTTCGGTTGATTGTTGAGCGGGAGCGTGAAATTATCAATTTTGAGAGTACTTCCGGTTTCCGTGTCTCTGCAATCTTCCTTGTTCCCGGTGAAAACGGAAATACGGTGGAGTTGAAGGCAGAGTTGAACAAACGTTTTCCTACGAAAGAAGAAGCCCGGGAATTCCTGGGGAAATGTAAATCTGCCGAATTCAATATTGCAGATATCGTTAAAAAGCCTTCGAAACGAAGCCCGGCTGCTCCTTTTACAACGTCAACGTTACAGCAGGAAGCAAGTCGCAAGTTAGGCTTTTCGGTTTCGCAAACCATGTCAGTTGCACAGCGTTTGTATGAATCCGGAAAAATCACTTACATGCGTACTGACTCGGTGAATTTATCTTCACTGGCGCTAAACACGGCAAAAAGTAAAATCCTCAGCTTGCACGGTGAGAACTACCTGAAAACCCGTCAATACCGAACAAAATCGAAAGGGGCGCAGGAAGCTCACGAAGCCATTCGCCCTTCTTATCTCGATCAGGAGGAAATCAGCGGGACCAATCAGGAAAAAAGACTGTATGAACTGATCTGGAAAAGAACAATTGCATCGCAAATGGCTGATGCAGAACTGGAACGTACAACAATTTCAATAAATATTTCGAATAGCTCTGAACAATTCCAGGCTGTTGGCGAAGTAATTAAGTTTGATGGTTTCCTTCGGGTGTATATGGAGTCATCTGATAACGAAGAAGAAAGCGGGGACTCCAAAACGTTGCTTCCTCCTGTGAAAGTAAACCAGCAATTGCGGGCTGAACTTATTCAGGCTACAGAACGATTTACGCAAAAACCACCGAGATACACGGAAGCCAGTTTGGTTAAAAAACTCGAAGAACAGGGAATTGGTCGTCCATCAACTTACGCACCAACCATTACAACGATCCAAAATCGTGGTTATGTACTGAAGGAAGATCGTCCCGGAGTTGAACGGGAGTTTACCCAGTTGACATTGAAAAATAACGAACTTGACGAAAAAGTAAAGACTGAAATTACCGGTGCCGAAAGATCAAAGCTCTTCCCTACTGATATTGGCATGGTGGTCAATGATTTTCTGATCAAATATTTTGAGAAAATTATGGATTACAGCTTTACGGCCAATGTTGAGGTTGAATTTGATGAAATTGCCGAAGGGAAACGGGTTTGGACCCAGGTGATCGACGAATTCTATCAGCCGTTTCACGAAGAAATACAAAATGCACTGGAAGTTTCCGAGCGGACAAATGGAGAACGGCTTTTAGGCGATGATCCTGTAAGTGGGAAACCGGTTTATGTGAAAATTGGTCGTTTTGGCCCATTGGCCCAGTTGGGTGAAACAACCGAAGACGGGGAGAAACCGCAGTTCGCCAGTCTTCGTCCGGGACAGATACTGGAGACCATTACCCTTGACGATGCTCTTGAACTCTTTAAATTGCCACGCGAACTAGGTGAATATGAGAGTAAAAAAGTTACGGTTGCCATTGGCCGTTTTGGCCCATATGTGCGTCATGACAATAAATTTGTTTCTCTTGAAAAAGGGGTTGATGATCCGTTTTCGGTTGATTTGCCTCGTGCAATCGAATTGATAGAGGCCAAACGTGAGAAAGACAGAAATGCTTTAATCAAAGCTTTTGATGAGGAACCGGAGCTTCGGATACTGAATGGCAGATGGGGACCGTATATCGCGTTTAAGAAAAAGAACTATAAAATTGCAAAAGGGACAGATGCCGCAAAGATGACTTATGAAGATTGCATGAAGATCATCAATGAAGGGCCCGCTCCCAAAAAGTCAAGAAAAAAATAATAGTAGAGGCAAACAGTAACATTGTTTGCCTTTTTTATTTAAAAGATTAATTTCAAGGCACCGAAAAAATGATCAAATGAATCTGGATCTTTATCTGAAACCTGTTGATTTTTCGAAAATTGAGCTGGCGCCTTGGGCACAGAAGAAATTTGCACTGGGGACATTGCTTGAAAAAAACAGGGAGAAATTACCTGTCAATAAAGCTAAAATTGTCATCATCGGAGTAGAGGAAGACAGAAATTCTGTTGTTAAAGGAAGCGCTGCTGCTCCGGATAAAATCAGAAAGTATCTGTATAGCTTAAACCGGGTTGCTCCCCGGTTGAAAATCCTTGATCTGGGTAATATCAAGCGCGGGAAAACAGCCAATGATACTTATTTTGCATTAAAAGATGTTTGTCATTATTTTATCCGTCATGGACTAACTGTTGTGGTACTTGGAGGGAGCCAGGATCTGACTTTTGGTATTGCCAAAGCTTTTGAAGATTCAACTTTCAACCTGGTAAATATTGATCCGAAATTTGACTATCGGAAGGGGGCAAAAGTGATTGACTCGGAGAATTACCTGAATTTTATTTTCGAACGACATCCGAACCTGATGTCCCAGGTGACTTTAGGCTACCAGAATTATTTTACCGACTCATTGGAGCTGGATTATGCATCGGAACTTCATGCTGAGACAAGGCGTTTGGGGCAGTTGAGATATAATGTTTCTGAAATTGAACCCTATTTGCGTGATGCCGATATTTTTAGTTTTGACCTGAATGCGGTACGATTAGTGGAGGCTCCCGGACAATATTTTGCATCGCCCAACGGGTTGTATGCCGAAGAGGCCTGCCAGGTTGCCCATTATGCCGGGATGGCAGACCAATTGAAAGTAGCCGGATTTTTTAATCTGATCCCCGGGATGGATTCGATGGATTTGAGCAGTAAATTGATGGCACAAATTGTCTGGCATTTTATTGAAGGCTTTTATTTTAAGGTTGTTGAACACCCGGAAAGCCGTCCGAATGACTTTAATGAATTTATAATCGAGATGGATGATATTGATCTTCCGCTAACCTTTTATCAGAGTAGTAAAACAGGCCGCTGGTGGATGAAAATCATGGATGAACAAAATGATTTGGAATATATAATCCCATGTACGCAAGAGGATTATGATATGGCTGCCCGGTACGAAATACCTGATCGTTGGTGGAGAAATATCCGAAAATTAAGCCGGTTGGCAAAATAAACATATCTGGCTAATCGTTGAGTAATTTTGCAATATATAGGAGCATTGAACGTAAAGATACCTTGTTGGTATTTTTATTTTCGCTTATTTTGAAGCCGCAAAAAGGCAGTAATAGCCAGTCTATGAAAAAAATATTTTGCTTTTTATTTTTGTTGATATTATTTAACTTAGCCGCAAATGCGCAACAAGACCCGCAGTTTAGTTTTAATAAGTTGACTCAGTTAACTGTTAATCCGGGGTTTGCAGGTAGCAGTGGCGCAGTTTCTGGTTTGATTCTGAACCGATATCAATGGTCAGGTGTCGATGGAGCACCTAAGACTCTGGTGTTTAGCGTGGAATCTTCAACAGAATTATTTGGTGGAACCAGTGGGGTAGGGTTGAATATTATCAGCGATGAGTTGGGGTTTACAAAGAACACTTTGGTCAATTTCAACTATTCCTACCATGTTCCAACGAATATAGGAGATTTAGGGGTTGGTGCCTCTTTCGGCATCTTCAACAAGGCAATCAATGGAGACTGGTATATTCCAGAAGGTAGCAGATGGGTAAATTATGGTTCTGATGATTTAGTACCTGACGGGAGTGTGAGCCAGGTTGCATTTGATGTAGGTTTTGGTTTATATTTGAAGTCGAAAGATTATTTTGCCGGGGTTTCGGTAACCCATATAAACCAGGCCAAAATAGAGTTCCAGGATAAGGCTTATACATTTTTTACCAGGCATTATTATTTAAATGCAGGGTACAATATTGAATTGTCCGATCCGTTATTTGTTTTGCAGCCGTCTGTCTTCATTAAATCCGACCTGGCAAGTACCCAGGTTGATTTAAATGTTGACTTGATGTATAAAGAACGTTTTTGGGGTGGACTGAGTTATCGTATGGATGATGCAGTCGTCCTTCTTTTTGGTGTTGAAATGTTGAATGGATTAAAAGTAGGCTATGCCTATGATGTTATAACATCTGCCGTTGGAAGGTATAGTTACGGGTCGCATGAGTTGTTCCTTAACTATACGCTTGATTTGGGCAAGAGCAGATACAGGAAATATAAAAGTGTACGGTATTTATAACGTTTATAATTGAAAGTATATACAGCATAAACTATGAAAAAATTATTCGCTCTGGGATTCATCGTTTGTTCAATCTTTTCGATGATAAGCTGTAATAATAATGGGACCGGTGAGCTTACTGGTGTTTTGGGACGGGGTAAATGGTTTGAACCAGCGCCATATGGGATGACTTTTGTCCACAGGGGAAGCTTCAATGTTGGTCCAAGCGACCAAGATGTGAATTGGTCTACCACTCCGACCAAGACCGTTTCTGTCGATGCATTTTGGATGGATGATACAGAAATTACAAACAATGAATATCGACAGTTTGTACATTGGGTGCGCGATTCAATTGCCCGAACTTTACTTGCGGAGCAATACCCCGAGTTTATGATCTCGGAAGATCGTGATGGCAATCCGATTGATCCTCCTGTGATAAACTGGGACGAACGTTTGGAATGGGATAATCCTGATTATGTAGATGCTTTGGCAGAAATGTATATTCCCGAGAATGAACGATTCTTCAATAAGCGGGAAATAGATGCCCGTAAGCTTTTTTATACCTATTACTGGATTGACTACCAACAGGCTGCGAAACGTGCAAATATGTATAATTACGAGACTCAGAGTTACAATGGAACAGTCGTCGATAAAAACGGAGAAGTAAACCAAATTGAAAACCGTTCTTCTTTCATATTCAGCGAACAGGTAAATATTTATCCTGATACACTTTGTTGGATTCGCGATTATACTTATTCATATAATGAACCGTGGGGAACACGCTACTTTTGGCATCCCGGTTTCGATGATTATCCGGTTGTCGGTGTTTCATGGAATCAGGCTAAAGCATTTTGTCATTGGAGGACACGGTTACATAACGAATATTTGTTGAGTAGCCGGGAAGCTCCGCTTCAGGATTATCGTTTACCGACCGAAGTTGAATGGGAATATGCAGCCCGTGGCGAGAAACAAGTGTCCATGTACCCTTGGGGCGGTTATTATACCCGTGATGACGAAGGTGAATTCCTTGCCAACTTCAAGCCACTTCGTGGTAATTATGTAGAAGACGGAGGTATGGCAACTATGAAAGTAGGAAACTATGATCCTAATAAATTCGGTTTGTATGATATGGCAGGTAACGTTGCAGAGTGGACGATTACCGCTTATGATGAATCTGCTTATATGTACATGAACGATTTTAACCCAAATTTTGAGTACAATGCTCGACCTGATGATCCTCCTGCAATGAAACGCAAAGTAGTTCGTGGTGGATCGTGGAAAGACATTGCTTCATATGTTCAAACATCAACACGTAGTTATGAATATCAGGATACAACAAAATCGTACATCGGGTTCCGTTGTGTCCGTTCATCATTTGGAAACGAGTTTTAAAACCCAAAACAGAGAGTTATGAATTTTGGTGAAATCCTTCAGAGCAAACGCTGGAAAATTTTTACAGGGTATGTTTATAATCTAGGAGCTTCTATTGTTTTATTAGGAGCGTTGTTCAAACTCCAGCATTGGGCTTTCTCCGGACCATTGCTGGTTGTCGGCCTTTGTACCGAAGCATTTATCTTCTTCATTTCCGCTTTTGAACCGCCATTGGAGATGCCGGAATGGTCAAAAGTTTATCCGGAATTGAGGGAAGACTATGATCCTGATACTTTCGACGAAAGTATTAATGAAAATAAGTTTGACCAGATTTTTGACAAGGCAAACATTACACCTGAGTTGCTTACAAAGGTATCAAAGGGATTGACTGACCTGAGCAATACGGCATCATCAATCAGTGATATCTCATCTGCTACATTGGCAACCGATGTGTATGTGAGAAACCTGAATTCTGCGTCTGAGTCTATGAATACTTTGGCCGAAATAAATAACCAGGCTAACCAGAATATTAACCAGTCGGTAAATTCGTTGGTAAGCTCTTATACGGTAACTGCACAAAAGATTTCAGAAAAAGGCGATGAGATGTTGAATCAACTTGCTGTTTCAGGTGAAGAGTTCGTACACCAATTGGGACAATCAGGGAAAAAGCTGGTGAACTCATACGGCAAAGTAGCACAGGTGATTGATGAAGGTTTCGGCGAGCTTGAAAAAAACTCAAAGCAGTACGGTGACAGTTTAATACAGATGAATAAAAATCTAGAAGCGCTTAATTTGTCCTATCAAAGTCAATTGAAAGAAACAAACGGGCAATTTCAGGCTACTCAGAAATTCTTCACCGAAATGAACCAGATGAACCAAGTCATTTCTTCATCAATGGAAGAAATTAAAAAATATCAGGCAAATGCTGCTGAGTTGAATAAGCATTTGGAAGCCTTAAATTCGGTTTATGGCAATATGCTTGGTGCCATGAATTATAAAAAATAATATTTAACCTGGGGTATGGGAACAAAGAATTGTCCGGAAACACCGAGGCAAAAAATGATAAACATGATGTACTTGGTGCTGTTAGCGATGATGGCACTAAATGTTGCATCGGAAGTCCTGGATGCTTTTCGGGTCGTTGATTCCAGTCTTTTGCAAACATTCAAAAGCCTTGATTTGAAGAATGAGCAAATGTATGCATCGTTTAATCAGGCTTATGAGTTAAATCAAACAAAAGTTGGACCTTGGCGCGACAAAGCTAGAGAGGTAAGAGCGCAGGTTGATTCTTTGATCAACATGATTTATGACATCAAAGAGGAGATTGTATTAAAAGGTGGTGGCACTATGATCGCCGAAATCCCGGGTTATCAAATAGAATCAGATCGGTCTTATGTGACAAATAGTAAGGGGGATACAATTCTTATCAAGAAAGATGATGAATTGAATGTCCCGTCCGAGGTTATGATTCGCTTAAAAAGAGGTGAAGAACTCAAAGAAAAAATGAATACGTTGCGAGAAGCGCTTCTTGCGATGGTTGATCCAGAGGCGCCCATTGTAAAAACGATTAATCAGGATTTAGACACTTCGGACCCTCCGCAGAAATTGAAAGAAGGCGGCGAACGGAAGACCTGGGAATCGGAGCACTTTGAGAATAAACCAATGATAGCGGTAATTACACTGCTGTCAAAAATTCAGATTGATATCCAGAATACAGAGTCGAATGTTTTAAACTATTTATACAGTCAGATTGATGCGAGCTCATTTAAATTCAATAAACTGGGAGCAGTGGTCATCGCAAAATCTTCATATGTGCTGGAAGGAGATGTTTACCATGCCGAAGTTTTCCTTGCTGCTGAAGATTCTACACAGACACCGGATATTGAAGTAAACGGACGCATTCTGAAGATGGAAAATGGTAAAGGGATTTTTGAAGTTCCGGCATCGAAATCTGGTCAGTTTACTTGGAATGGTGAAATTAAGTATCGTACTCCTGAAGGCAGTATCAATACCTATCCGTTTAAACAGGAGTACCAGGTAAGTAAGCCAAGTGCGACTATTTCACCAACGAAAATGAACGTTTTTTACCTGAATATCCCTAATCCTGTGAGTGTTTCAGTACCGGGTGTCCCTTCACAAGATATCAGTGTTTCCCTCACAAATGGGACGATAGAGAAGAATGGCGGTGATTATGTTGTTTATCCGGCAAAAGAAGACATTAACGGGAAAATTACCAAAGTTAATGTAACCGCGAATATAAACGGAGTGAACCGTGAAATGGGCTCCATGGTGTTTCGGGTTAAACGGGTTCCTGACCCGATAGCGACTATTGCCGAAAAGAATGGTGGCGTATTGAGAAAGGAAGATTTGTTGGCTGAGCAGGGGATTTTTGCGGCATTGGTGGACTTCGATTTTGAGTTGAAATTTACAGTAACCCAGTTTGATGTTACAATCACCGGGGCAGGTGGATACAATAATACCTGGTCCTCAAAATCAAACAGGTTCACACAGGAACAAAAACAACAATTTGCCAATCTACCTTCGGGCAGTATTATTTATTTTGATAACATAATGGCGCATGGAGACGATAAAACCGACAGGGAATTGTCTCCGATAAGTTTTAAAATCAGATAAACATGAAAAAGCTTTTAGTACTAGTAGGAATTATAATTTGTTCGGTTGGTGGATCTTTTACATCAGCACAGGCGCAAATTATTGACGGAGCATATAAGCGAACAGATATCAGCAAAAAGAAACCCATGCCATTGCCTTATGTTCGGGAAGCTGATGTTATGTGGTCAAAAAAAATATGGCGAATTATTGATCTGCGTGAGAAGATGAACCAGGTACTCTATTTCCCGACAGTGGAAGCTGAAGGCCGGAATAATCTGATCAACCTGTTACTGAAAGGCATTGAGGATGGGTTGTTAACTGCTTACGATGCCCGGACTGATGACGAATTTAAAGTGCCGATGACCTTTGAGCAGGTGAAAGAGATGATGGGGGCTACGACCCGAACAAGAAGGGTTCGCGATATTGATACGGGTGAATTCAAAGACCAGGTGATAGCTGGTGAGATTCGTGCTGAAGAGATTATGCAATTCATGATCAAAGAAGAATGGTTTTTTGATAAGCAAAATTCTACGATGAATACCCGTATTATTGGAATATGCCCAATCCGTGAATATTACAGAGATGAGGACATAAACAAGGAGAATGCTCAGCGGAGCCAGGTATTCTGGATTTATTTCCCTGAATCTCGTGATTTATTGGCTTCAAATGCTGTTATGAACCCTGATAATACAGCCCAGAATATGTCATTCGATGACTTATTCATCAAGCGTAAATTCAACAGTTATGTGGTAAAGGAATCCAATGTTTACAATAACCGTGCTATCAGCCAATACCTAAGTGGACGTGATGCCATGCTTGAATCAAAACGGATTGAACAGGAAATTTTCAACTACGAACAAGATCTCTGGGAATACTAAAATAGTAGAATATACCGGAAAGCCTTATGAGCGTATCGTAAGGCTTTTTTTATAATACAGGCAATATAAAAATTAAAGAAGACGTTATTTCAAGCAGATCAGGGTAGGGATTGAATGAAGAAAACCACTTTCATATTGTATATGCTCGTTATTGCTTTTGCGCTTACTTCATGCAGTAAGAACGAGTTGTTGCAATATGCTGAAGATAATCCGGTTCGCCCCTTCTGGGAACCTGTTCCATTTGGAATGTCATATATTGACCGGGGAACTTTTATTATCGGCCCTGACGATGAAATCCAGGACGAATCAACACCCAACAAACGCATCTCCATTGAAGCCTTTTGGATGGATGAAACGGAAATCACCAATAACGAGTACAGGCAATTTGTCTATTGGGTAAGGGATTCCATCGCGCGACAATTATTATCCGAAACCTTCCCCGAGTTCATGTTAACCGAAGATGGCCGCGGGAATTTCTATGCAAATCCGAAATTAAACTGGGAAGACCCGATTGAATGGAGAAATCCTGATTTTCAGGTAGCGTTGGAAGAACTTTATATCCCGGAAGACGAACGTTTGTATTACAGTAAATCGATTGATGCCAGGAAGTTGATTTACGATTATTACTGGATTGATTTTAAACAAGCTGCCAAACGGAGCAACAGTTATAATTACGAAACTCAAAAGTACGAAGGGAGTGTTGTTGATAATAAGGGAGAGGAGAAACCGATTGAAAACCGTTCTTCCTTTATCATGAGAGAATCTACTCCTGTATATCCTGATACATTGGTCTGGATTAGGGACTATACCTATTCCTATAATGAACCCATGACCAAGAAATACTTCTGGCATGTGGCTTTTGATGATTATCCGGTTGTGGGAGTAACCTGGCAACAAGCCAAAGCTTTCTGTCACTGGCGAACCAAAATGTATAATGAATTCCAGAATAAGCTGGGAGAGATTGAAGTACATGATTATCGTTTGCCTACCGAGGCAGAGTGGGAATATGCTGCCCGTGGTGGCCATGAGCGTACTTTGTATCCCTGGGGTGGTTACTACATCCGGAACCAGATGGGGTGCTTTATTGCCAACTTCAAACCATTGCGCGGAAATTACGTTGCCGACAGCAAAAGTAGTACTACAACTATGAAAGTCGCCAGCTTTGAGCCAAATGACAAAAAGCTTTTCGATATGGCTGGGAACGTTTCCGAGTGGACAAGTACCGCTTTTCACGAGTCGGCCTATGATGTGATTGGTGATTTTAACCCAACGTTGGAATACAATGCCAGGCCTGATGATCCGCCTGTATTAAAACGGAAGGTTATTCGTGGCGGTTCGTGGAAAGATATTGCTTATTATTTACGTAATGGGACACGTAGTTTTGAATACCAGGATTCAGCCAAATCATACATTGGTTTTAGATGTGTGAAAACCTCTTTTAAGGACGAATTCCGTCAGTAGAAGGAAAAAATTTAGCTTGCTTAAAATATTAGAGGGTGCCTCAACAGTCAATTAAGACTTTTTGGGCACCCTACTTTTTTCGCTGACCTTGTTTCCAGGTAAGCACTATCGTAATGTGAGGTTATTTAATCTCCCCGTTTTTAATCATCCATTCTGCAATCTGAACAGCATTTAGGGCCGCACCTTTTTTGATTTGGTCACCAACACACCAGAAAGTTAAACCTTTTGGATTGGTTAAATCTTTACGCAAACGGCCAACATAAACATCATCCTTACCAGCTACAAATAATGGCATCGGGTACTCTTTGTTCTGCGGATTGTCAATAACCGTCAACCCTTCGAATTTTTCAAAGGCTTCGCGAACCTGTGCCACGCTCAATTCTTCTTCTGTTTCAATCCAAATTGCTTCGGAGTGGGAACGGGCAACCGGAACACGCACGCAAGTAGCGCTGACTTCGGCATTGGTGTGCATGATTTTTTTGGTTTCCCAGTTCATTTTCATTTCCTCTTTGGTATAATCATTATCAAGGAAAACATCAATATGAGGAATAATATTCATCGCCAATTGGTAGGCGAACTTGTTAACTGTAGCTTCTTCGCTGTTTGCCAGCTGACGGGTTTGCTCTTCCAGTTCGGCAATTCCCTGTGCACCTGCTCCACTTGCAGCCTGGTAAGTAGCTACCTGAACTTTGGTGATTTTTGAAAGATCATTAATCGGTTTCAGGGCAACTACCATTTGGATGGTAGAACAGTTTGGATTGGCAATAATATTACGCGGACGAATTCTGCAATCTTCCGGGTTTACTTCAGGAACAACCAGAGGTACGTCATCATCATTGCGGAAGGCACTCGAATTATCGATCATGACTGCGCCGTATTTGGTGATGGTTGATGCAAATTCCTTTGAAATTGAGGCACCAGCAGATGTCAAGGCAATATCAATGCCCTTGAAATCATCGTTGTGCTTTAATTCCTTAACAGTTAGTTTCTTCCCTTTGAATTCATACTCGGTTCCGGCACTTCTTGCCGATCCAAACAAAACTAACTCGTCCAGCGGAAAATTCCGTTCTTCCAGTACTTTCAAAAATTCCTGGCCAACAGCTCCACTTGCACCAACAACTGCAACTTTCATAGTTTAAAAAAATTTTGTTAATTTAAAATTCAATTTATACGTTCTTCAGCTACGTAGCATAAAAGCCCCAAAATTAGTAGTTTACTTTTAATTTTTTACCAGATGACTCAGAATTGTAAGTTATTTCTCTTTCTGGTTGTGAATTTTTTAACAATTGAAACTTATGCCGATTCCGTATGGGCAGAAAATTTTTCTGTCTCGGGTAAAGGTTTTTGGGGTGACGATGACGGAACTACGATCCATTCTGACTTATCTGGCATCGATCAATGGACTTTAAATACAGATTCGTGCCGGTTTTCGGCGGCCGATGATTATGTCATGACCGTGGAGACTTCCGGTGGACGACTTGAGGTACGTGACTGCGATGGGGAAGCCGTTTGGATGTCGCGTTGGATTCCGATCGGGAATGAACGAAATGTATCCTGTGACTTGATTGCAAAGGAAACAGGTAGCGGAACGGATCCCAAAAAGAAATACGTTCGGGTTTATTATCAGTTGGATCAACAACCGGAAATGTTGTTTGAAGTTAACGGGGCCAATGAAGGAAACTGGGGAGAATCAATCGTTTCTCAAACGGGGCTGGAAGGGGACTCGCTTCGGATTATCGTTCGGTTTAACAGTGGTTATGCTTCCGATAAGGTGATTGTTGATGAAATTCGGGTAACATCTGAGCAAACCGTTGTGCCAGCAGAAAACCTGGCAGCAAAAGGAGACCTTCTGTTTAGCGAGGTTTTGTTCGATCCTTATCCGGACGGTGCCGAGTTTGTTGAACTGTGCAATGTGTCTGGTAAATCAATCCGGCTTGATCATGTCTTCCTTTCGAAAAGAGATGAAACTGGTCAAATACAAAAGATTTACCAGTTGAGTGAAGAAGCTGAGTTATTTCATTCAAACAATTATTTGTTGATCACAAAGGATACGGCGGGGGTGAGGCTCTTTTATGCTGATGCCTGCACCGGCAATTTTCTGGAAACAGATCAATTCCCTGCCCTTAAAAATGACGGGGACAACCTTGTGCTATTGAATGATTCGATGGAGATTATTGATGAGGTGATCTATTCACCGGCAATGCACCACGATTTGCTGGCTAACAGGAAAGGCGTTTCGTTGGAACGGATTTCTTTTGAAACTGAAACTCTTGCACCCGGGAACTGGACTTCTGCTACATCAGCTAGTGGATTTGCAACACCTGGTTATCCGAATAGTCAACTCCTTCAGAAAGATATTGAACTGAATGACTTTAGCGTTGAACCATCTGCGTTTTCCCCAAACCAGGATGGTTACAACGATCTGCTCACAATTCACTATTCCTTAGCAAGATCGGGTTACATTGCCAATGTAAAGGTGTTTGATTCGCGCGGGAGCTTTGTTTGTAACCTGGTAAACAATGAAACCTGCGGGCAAACTGGTGACTGGACCTGGGATGGCAGAATGAATGATAACCGTAAAGCCCGGATTGGAATCTACATCATCTACATTGAGTTGACAGATATGGAAGGACACTATGAACAGTACAAAAAAAGTTGTACAATTGCAGATCGGTTTATGTAAATAAAAATCAACTACCCATATGAACAGACGACTTTTGAATTTTACCTGGAAAGAAATTACCCGGTCGGCAGCATTTGGAAAAAGTGTTGCCACAACAATTATGCTTGGCTTTTTGGCCATTTACTTTGCCGTCGCTTTTTTGATGGCAGGATTTGCTATTCCCGGCCTGTTAAAGGACAAGTACCCGGATGGGAATGTGGTCAGCCTGTTTAACCAGTTTTTGCTGGTTTATTTTGGCTTCGATCTGGTAATTCGGCAGCTGGCACAAAACCTGCCCACAATAAGCTTTAAGCCATTAATTGTGTTGAATGTCAAACGAAAGCAAATTTCCCGCTATTTGTTGTTTCGCTCAGCATTCCACTTCTTTAACTTTTTGCCTTATTTTCTGTTAGTGCCGGTTTGCTTTTCGCTTATCGGAAAGGAATTTGACACAATCTCAACGCTTGCCTGGTTTTTGGGCTTGGCGCTGATGATTTTTACAAGCCATTTTCTGACGATCTACCTAAAGTGGTGGATCAATGAGAGTAGTTATGGTTTTTATGTTTTCGCAGGCATATTTGCTGCGCTTTACGCTGTCAATTATTTTGGGTTAGTTGACCTTGCTGCGCTTTTCGGCCAACTGTTTGATTTGATCTTGGCAAAACCATTTTGGGTTGTGGCGTTAATTATCCCGTTGGTTTTGTGCTACAAGCTGAATGATCGTTACCTCAGGAAGAACTTATACCTGAACCTGGTTGAGCAGAAGCAAAAAAGTACTACCGTGCGTGATTTTTCATGGCTTAGCCGGATGGGTGAGTACGGCAAATTCATCTCATTGGACATTCGGATGATCTGGCGGAACAAACGTCCCCGGTCGCAGTTTTTCATGTCGGTTATTTTCTTGCTTTACGGGTTGGTAATTTACAAGGACAGAGGGAACGGGGTTGAAGATTTCAGTTTGATACTTGGCGGATTGTTCATGGTCAGTATGTTTTCCATTTCGTTTGGTCAGTTTTTCCCGGCCTGGCATAGCAGGTATTTTGCTATGCTAATGTCCCAAAATTTTAAAATGAAGCAATTTCTGCAAGCATTTTATTATATGAATGTGGTTGTTTCTTTCATCTATTTCCTGCTTACGACACCGTACTACCTGATTGATCACCGCATTATTTACTACAACCTGGTTCTTTTGCTTTATCATTTGGGAGTAAACATGAACCTGATTTTTCTCTTTGGCAAGCACAGTAAGCGTGCCCTTGATTTAAGCAGTTCAGCCATGTTCAATTACCAGGGGGTCGGTGCATCTCAATGGCTAATTGCTTTTCCGCTTCTTTTTGGGCCCCTTTTGTTATATTTTCTTTCGAAACTTTTGTTAGGCTCTGCCGGGGCACTCTTTGTTTTGGGAGGCGCCGGGGCGTTGGGAATCCTGCTTCAACCATATCTTTTTAACTATTTCTCAAAAGCCTATATTCAACATAAATATCAATTAATACGGAACTATAAAAACAGCTAGTCATGATAGAAATTAAAAACCTTATAAAAGCATATCAAAAAGAGATTGTACTGAATATCCCGGAATATAAAATTGAAAAGGGCGAGTTGTTTGGCCTTGTTGGTAATAACGGAGCCGGGAAAACCACTCTTTTTAACCTTGTCCTTGATTTGATT
Organism: Mangrovibacterium sp.; assembly: GCA_050298035.1. Lineage (GTDB taxonomy): Bacteria > Bacteroidota > Bacteroidia > Bacteroidales > Prolixibacteraceae > Gaoshiqia. The sequence goes on from JBNKTK010000008.1 coordinate 56,569, forward strand.
ACGGCCAGCAAAGGTTCTATTGTAAATAACGGGATTGAAGTGCAAAAATCTGAGGAATGGAAGGCTTTTACCGGAGCTTTTATTGATGAAAGCTTTACGATTGGTTACCTGACCCCTGATGAATACTTTAGCTTTATTGGTGAACTGCGCGATATGAACAAAGCTGATCAGGAGAATTACCTGGAAGGATTCGGTGAATTCTTTAATGATGAAATCCGTGGTAAAAAGAAGTTTATCCGCGACTTGTCCAAAGGAAACCAAAAGAAGGTTGGAATTGCTGCTTCCATGATGGGAAAACCTGAGGTTGTAATCCTTGACGAACCTTTTGCAAACCTGGACCCAAGTTCCCAGTTTAAACTGCGCGGATTAATCCGGAAACAGGCAGAGTTAAATGGCACAACCTTCCTGATTTCGGGACATACGTTAGACAATATTACTGATGTTTGCACTCGCATTGTCATTCTCGAGAAAGGCAAAATAGTTAAAGATGTTGTAAAAACTGAGTCAACTCTCCGGGAGATTGAAGCATTCTTTAGCGGTGTACCAGCCGAAGAAGTATTCAGTATCGACTAAATAATATACAGTGACTTTGGTTGTTGAGGAAACCCGGAATTCTCCGGGTTCCGTTTTCTAAAGGATTCAGGCCGTGATAGCCGGTTTGGAGCTTCGGGAGAACTGTGTCCAAAAACAATTTCATTAACATACATCATTTTTCGTAATCAGGAAACATGCTGTTTTGTATGATCGTATAATCAATTGAATTACAGCCTGCATGAAGTAAAGTGCTTCATTGTGCCTCAGCCATGAACAGTGTTCATACCTTCACCCAAAGGACTAACCCACATTGAGACAAGACAACCAATATTATTTTGTTGTGAGCCATAAACAAACAATCTAGTTGTACAAAAGTACTTTTGATTACACACGATAGAGTCCGGATATTATGGAAATTAAAAAAAATCCACATGCTGATTTGGATCGTTTCCACAACATTTTTGTTGAGATTGGATTGATCCTGGCTTTGGGGGTATGTTTGTTTGCTTTCGAATTAAAAACCAAAATCAGGGAACCGGAAGTGTTAGGCGAAGTGGTTGTTGAGGAAGTTGAATCAGAAATTATTCCTATTACACGCCAGGAACAGGTTTTACCTCCTACTCCACCTCCTCCACCCAAGGTTGTCGAAGTTTTGAATATCGTTTCGAATGATGTTGAAGTTGAAGAAGAGCTTGTAATTGAAGACACTGAAGCAGATGAGCAAACAGCTATTGAAGTAGAACCAATGGTTGTGACTGTTACCCGGGAAGTTGAGGAGGAAGAAGAGGAATCGCCGGTATTCTATATTGTAGAAGAGATGCCTGAATTCCCCGGAGGTGAACTCGCGTTAAGAAAGTTTATAGCCAGTGCAATTAAGTATCCTGTAATTGCTCAGGAGAACGGGGTCCAAGGGAAAGTTTATGTGAGCTTCGTCGTTGGAAAAGATGGCCGGGTGACGAATGCAAGGGTTATTCGAAGTGTTGACCCGGCATTGGATCAGGAAGCTTTGAGAGTAGTAAATAACTTGCCTTTGTGGAAACCCGGACGTCAACACGGTGAACCTGTCCGTGTCTCTTTTAGTGTCCCGATTAGTTTTGTGTTACAATAATGTTTGCTGTTGTTGAGTGTTGAAGGAAACTCTCTGGAAATCCGGGGAGTTTCTTTTTGTATTCAATGTCTGTTTTGGGCTGGAAAACATTTCTATTTTTGTAAAATCATTTTAAAACAGTTTTGCCATGAAGAACTTCTTTGTAAAATCGCACGGTTTGGGGAATGATTATATTGTTGTAAACAGTCACGATATTAGTTTTGAACTGACAGTAAAAAACATTCAGACCGTTTGTGACGTGCATTACGGAATTGGTTCCGATGGTATACTGGTTTTGGTTGACACGGAGAAGGCCGATTTTGGCCTGCGTATCCTGAACCCCGATGGGTCGGAGGCGGAGAAAAGCGGGAACGGCCTGCGCATTTTTGCCAAATACCTGTTCGATTATGGTTTTGCCAAATCAACTTCATTTACCATTGACACCCTTGGCGGGGTGGTAAACGCCGAAGTAATTGAGCAGGAAAACGGGAAGGCCCGTACCATTAAGGTTGACATGGGAATGGCCATTTTTGAAGCAGCAAAGGTGCCGGTTAAAAGTGAATTGCCAGAGTGCCTGGATGAAGAACTCAGGCTTGACGGGAAAACTTACCTGATCAACTGTGTATCGGTTGGAAACCCACACTGCATCGTTTTAAAAGATGAACTGTCGGTTGATGAAATCATGCAATATGGCTCGATGATTGAAAACCATCCGAAATTTCCGAACCGCATCAATGTTCAGTTTGCCAGGGTGGTTTCGCCCGATGTTGTTGACATCCTGATTTGGGAACGCGGTGCCGGGTACACGCTGGCTTCCGGTAGTTCTTCGAGCGCGGTGGCTGCCATGATGGTCAAAAAAGGCCTGACGAACCGCAAGCTGACACTGAGAATGCCAGGTGGCGAACTGAAACTACAGATTGATGAAGACTGGCAAATTCATATGACCGGCGAAGTCCGCGAAATCGCTTCCGGTTACCTGAGCGCCGAATTATTAAGCGATTTGAACAGCTGATCCCGGTTTTCATTTCAGGTTATTAAGTAGTGTTTGCAAGAAAACTCATGAATTTTTACAACTGACATAGCACACCCCTTAGTCCCCTAAAGGGGAAAACCTTCGCACATAGCGGGTTGGGGTCCTCCCCTTTAGGGGAGTTAGAGGGGTGAGCGATGGGAAAGAAAGGTTTTTTTGTAGACACTAAGTCGCAAATCCTGCTGGTCAAAATTTCCATAGGGACGGAGATAAATTTTGATATAGAAGAAATTTTTTTTTTGGCAGGGATCAAATTTTACTTCCCTCTTTGACAAAATATCCGACGGACTAAAAGATGTCTTTCAGTCTGTTTTTTATTTCATGGATGTGATTGGGGTTGAAGGATATTTCTGTTAATCGTTGAACAAAAGCCGGAGAATTTTGTCAAATCTCTGTTAATTGGTTTGAATAAATTATAGATTAAAAGAAATGGGCGATTTTTAATTAATATCTTTGTCCTTTCTGTAAACAAAAATGAATATGATCGGGAAAAAATTACCCTTTACAAAAGAACAGATTGAGAAGATTATCGAAACCCATCCGACACCTTTTCATATTTATGATGAAAAAGGGATGGTGGAATATGCCCGGAAGTTCAATGCTGCATTTTCGTGGAACGAAGGCTTTAAAGAGTATTACGCGATTAAAGCTGCACCCAACCCCTTTTTGATGAAACTGCTCCGCAAGGAAAGTTTCGGGATTGACTGCAGTTCGATGGCCGAACTGGTATTGGCCGAGAAGTTAGGCATGCGTGGCGAGGAAATCATGTTCACCTCGAACGATACACCTGCATACGAATACCAAAAAGCAGTTGAATTGGGTGCCATCATCAACCTGGATGACATCAAGCATATTGAGTACCTTGAAACAAACGTTGGCTTGCCCGAGTTGGTTTGTTTCCGTTATAACCCGGGTGCATTGAAAGATGGGAACATCATCATTGGGAATCCCGAAGATTCGAAATACGGGTTCACCCGCGAGCAATTGATTGAGGGCTATAAAATACTGAAAGAAAAAGGTGTAAAACGGTTTGGTATCCACACCATGGTTGCTTCCAACGAACTGGATGCAGACTATTTTGTTGAAACTGCTGAGATTGTTTTCGACCTGATTGTTGAGGTTTCAAAAGAAGTGGGTATCAAATTCGAGTTTGCCAACTTAGGTGGTGGAATTGGTATCCCATATAAAAGCGAGCATAAACCTGTCGACCTTCAACATGTGAGCGATGGGATCAAAAATCTCTATGAGAAAATGATTGTTGCGAACGGATTGGCTCCGCTGAAGATATTCTTTGAGTCTGGCCGCGCGATTACCGGACCGTATGGATACCTTGTTTCAAAGGTACTGCATATAAAAGAAACCTATAAAAAATACGCTGGCTTGGATTCATGCATGTCCAACCTGATGCGTCCGGCTCTGTATGGGGCTTATCACCACATTACGATTCTCGGAAAAGAAAATCAGCCACATAAGTTCTTGTATGATGTAACAGGTTCTCTGTGCGAGAACAACGATAAATTTGCGATCAACCGCTTGTTGCCTGAGATTGAACCAAACGATATTGTGGTACTCCATGATACCGGGGCTCATGGTCATTCCATGGGTTTCAATTACAACGGGAAGCTCCGTTCGGCTGAGTTGTTGCTGCGCGAAAACGGCGAAGTGGTTCAAATTCGTCGTGCTGAAACGCTGGATGATTATTTTGCCACGCTTGATTTTGGTAAACTGCCGTCATTCGAATAAACTGAAATACAAAAATAGTTGAGGCTGTATAGTTGAATAAGACTGTACAGCCTTTTTGTTGTTGGCAAATACAACTTGGTTAGCGGCTTTTCGTAACTTTGTTTTATGAGGCAAGGTTTAAACATCGGTTTCGACGCGAAAAGGGCATTTGTGAATACTGCCGGTCTGGGGAATTACAGCCGGAATACAATCCTTTCCCTTTCGAGGTTCTATCCTGAAAATGCATATTTTCTGTTCACGCCCCAGCGAAACCCGGCCTTATTTGATCCGCCCCGGCATACGGCAGTTATTGCGCCGGAAAGTATTTGGTGGAATACGGTGAAGCCCCTCTGGCGAACATACAAAGTAACTGAGTTGGCTCAAAAGTCGGGGTTGGATA
>JBNKTK010000009.1:0-13371 GCA_050298035.1 Mangrovibacterium sp.
TCCACATATCTAAAGTATCATTATGGTTGGCCATAGCAAAAAAGTATTGAGCCCCGGCACGTTTGTACAGCGTAACCAATTTCTCAGGATCCCATTTTTGGGCTTTCCAATCATTGATTACATCTTTAAATCCGTACTTTGAAGGATGACCATAATGCTCAACATGCCAGTTATACTGACTACGCCCCTGTACGTACATAAAACGGGCATACCAATCGCCTTGCTCCGGCTGGCATTGCGGCCCCCAATGCGCCCAAATCCCAAATTTGGCATTTCTGAACCAATCGGGTATTGCGTATTGCTGAAGCGATTGCCATGTAGGTTCGAACTTTCCTTGAGCTATAGGCTCGTTTCCCTGACGAACAGGTGATTTATATGTTGTTTGGGCAAAAGGAGCTTGCAAAACAGAAAGTAATATCAATAATAAACCTGCTCTTTTCATACTTGTATTTTTAACTGGTCTGTAAAACGATTTTTCATTTATAAACCTTAATTACTGTTAATCAAAGATGTGGTTTTGTTCTTATCATTTGGAAGTTGTTTACTTAATTGTCACTTTGCGATAATACATCTCGTCATAATCGTAATTAGAAGTGCTTTTGCGATCTATGTAGATATAAAACTCAGAACCCACTGTAAAACAATCATCACTTGTTTCTGAATCGAAGCCAACGAAGCTTGAATAAGGCTGCGAATATCCGGATAAAGAATCCAGTGTAATCCTTTCACCCCAGTTAACTCCATCTGTTGACTGGTATAGGTAGAGTTTGTTCATCCAATGGGTTTGTACCGTAATCAGATATTTACCCAAAGGCTTACAATAGGCGGCATCGCTATGAAAGTCATACGGAGGTTGAAAATCCGGTATGATATTAGAGCCTGTACCTGTAAAAGCATCTTCTGTCCAACTTCCATTATTGTATTTTACAAATTGGCAAACCTGGTCTTTTTTTATGGACTGAATCACATCGGTTACCTTCGCTCTTGCTACACTTAAAGCAGTTGACAATTCATTTTCATCTCTTTCGTTGTAATATACCAGAAAATTATTGTCAACAACCAGACAAGGTACACCACCCACATTAGAACCACCAGCTGTAGTAAGTGTATTTCGAGTAGTTCCAATTATATCGCCCAAATATTTCCAATTGGTTCCGCCATCGAAAGAACGCGCCAACCCAATAAAGTATCGATCCCTTGGATATTGGTTATTATTAGCTGGATACAAATCTTCGCGATGCACAAATCCAATCAACGTATCTTTCGACACTTTATAGATATTGTCTAACCAACAGCCACTGGGCCAAGTATGATTATACCCGTTATAATCCCAATTAAATTTATTAAGTTGAGTTTTTAAGGGGTCGGAATAAGTACCTGTATGACGAAAATAATAAGGGAATTTTCCCATGGCTGTTTCAAAAAAAGTCATGCTGCCATCCGCATTTTTCAGTGTCGCCCAACTGCAATCCATCGTATAGGGCATTTGCAGATCTGAGTATATTGGCGTAAGTGGCCCGAGCGTAATTTTCCCATAGGTTTCATCAGGTGTAACCACCGGCTTCGTATCCAGAGCATTATCCTTTGCACAGGATGTCAAGGAAACGAATAATACTAAAATGCTGAGTCTTGAAATACGAATTTTCATTCGAAAATATTTAAATTATTAATTTGACTACATGTGCGTTATCGCAAAACTCTCATGCCAGAAGATTTTCTCTTTCAAGCTGATGTCGACAGAAATAGTATGATCCGGGGAAGAAAGTGAAAAAACGGACTGCGCCGGTATAGAGGTCACTGCAAAAAGCAAAAAAAGCAAAGGATAAATGTATTTTTTTGATCTCATTTTATTGTGCTTAACTAAAAACAAGGGCTGTGTCGGCGACATCAACTCAAATTATTCTGTATTTGTAGGGCTAACCCTTAGCTTGAAAACAAATTCAAAAGTAGTATAGCCACAAGGACTATACTACTTAACCTCATTGATTAAACTAAACGATGCTAATTATAACCCGGATTTTCTACCAGATTTTTATTGTTTCCCGTTCTTGCAAGTGTAATCGGGAAATAATAGTTATAAGAATAGAATTTAGGTGTGGTTGTTTCACCATCGACATTATCTATTACTTGTATTTTATATTTACGAGTAGTATAATCAAGGATATACCTCAAACCTGAACGGTTTACTGAAAGTACTGATTCGGCAGTTCTCCAGCGGCGAAGATCCCAATAGCGATGTCCTTCGAAGGCCAGCTCCACTTTACGTTCGTGTTGTATTTTTTCATGATCAATTGACTCAAGTGTTGCAATACCTGCCCTGGTCCTGATTTGGTTGACAGCATCCAATGCCTCATCTGTTTTGCCAAGTTCAAATGCTGCTTCGGCTAAATTCAACAATACTTCCCCGTAACGAAATACGGTATAATCAGTGCTTGATTGTGAAACCCACTGCATATTATCAGCGTTTTCGTCCAGATATTTCATTACACCAAAGCTGGTATTAAACTTATTATCAACCTTCTGGGTACCGAGTGCCGGAACTCCCTCATAAGAACCAGTCGAAATAATTTCTCCCGTAGGTGATATCAACCCATTGTGCGGATCAACAACAGTTCCTTTCCATTGTGTTCCCATAGTATAAATTGTAGCAAAAAAACGGGGATCTTTATTGGCCCACAATTCATCCATAGACCATAATCCTTGTTGAATCGCAGTCCTATCCAATTTTCCGGATGTGCCATCCAAATGTTCAAACTCCTCAACCATTTCGAGGTAAGGTGCATCCTCATTTCCAGCATCCCAGGCATGGGGCTTTGGACATTGCAAAAAATCATAAGACCAGGCATTTCCTCCACTACTCATTGCATTGACTTCATTATGTCGTTTAGCAAAAATGACTTCAGAATTTTGTTTTACAAGGAAAATATTCTTGAAATTTTTAACCTTGTCAGCATCTGCATTGTATAAAGCAAATTTGCCGCTGTTTACAATCACGTTTGCTGCATCATACGATTTTTGATAGTAAGAATTAGCAGATGCTGAAGGAATACCCAATAATCCGTTTAACTGAATAGTTCCAAATTGCGCAATACTTCCGGCATACAGGGCTGCCCTGCATTTCAATGCTAATGCGGCATATTTACCAGGCCGTCCGTAATCTGCAGGAACTTCCTCCAGATCGCTAGCAATAGCATCAACTTCGGAAATAACAAAATCGTAAATATCCTGTTCAGTATCACGAACTGGATATAAAGTTTCATTCGGGTCATCTACATTTTGCACTTTGGTAATAAGAGGAACTCCACCGTATCGTTTGACCATGGCGAAATAATTGAACGCTCTTAAGAAACGTGCCTCCGCTACACGCAACTTTATAACTGATTCATCAACCGGCGAGCTGGGTACTCTTTCGATAAATTCATTGAGCGAACGAATTGTCTTATAGGACATTTCCCACCATTCCAAAAGTCCCCCACCAATTTTAAGTCCCCCAGCCTTATAGTCTGTCATATTACAAAAAAAGCCCCAGCCCGATTTAGCTTCATCGGCAATTTCATTAATAAAAAATGGCCCACCATGCTGTTCACTAGCTCCCCAATCTCCATCCCATCCATTATTATAACCAGGCGATTCATTTGTGAAAATTGCAGTTTGTGCGTACAACTGAGTGAGATATGCGTCAATCAAAGCAGGGTCATTCCAGACTGCCGCATCTGAAATAATATCCAGGGGCTGCTTATCCAGTACATCTTTCTGGCAGGAAGTAAACGATATCAGTGCGATACAAAATATAAAAAGTATTTTTTTCATTGCTTTTCGTTTTTAAGATTAAATTAAAAGGATGCATTTACACCAAAACTAATGGTTCGTTGTTGAGGGTAATACCATCCAACATTTGGGGCTTCAGGATCAATACCGAACTTTGACAGTTTGCTAAAGGTAAGCAGGTTGGTTCCCGCAGTATAAATCCGAACCTGGCTAAAGGCTATCTTATCTAGCCATTGTTTGGGCAAGTTGTATCCAATCGATGCACTTTTCAAACGAATGTAACCTGATTTTTTGTAATAATAGTCTGACATTAAGCCGTTTGTCGCTGCACCACCTAATCTGGGCACCAAGGCGTTGGGGTCATTATTTGTTGTCGTCCACCTATGGTCATAATAGAATGTAGAACCCGCCATCGTTGAGGCTAAATTAACATAAGTACAATATCCGAATGCTCCCTGAAAAAGCGCCGACAGGTCAAAGTTTTTATATTTTAGATTGGCATTAAAACCGAACATCCAATGAGGTATAGTTCCTTTACCAATATCAACCTGGTCTTTCCAATCCAGTTTACCATCTTCATTTACGTCCTTGTAACGTACATCTCCGGGCCGAAGCGTTATATTTCCCTGAAGATCCTGATCAAAATTAAGTTGATCAATCTGTGTTTGAGAGGTAAATAATCCGTCTGACAGGTAGCCAACAGTACGGTCAGTCCATTGCCCTGATTTTTGATCAATTCTTTTCTGATCCATATCAGTGTATTCGGGCTCTTCATAATGATCCCATTTTGATCTTGACCATGAAATGTTTCCGCTAACATCATAAGAAATTTCACCCGTTTTACCTGCTGTTCCCAAATTGAATTCAAAACCTCTGTCATTAAGGCTATTCAGGTTTTCCTGAGGTAAAGATGCACCAAACGTGGATGGCAGGCTTGTAATTCGTGTGGTGGGAATACCTGAGCGTTCGCGGTAAAAAGCATCAATTTCTCCGTATAGCTTTCGGTTTAAAAATGAGAAATCAACTCCAACATTAGATATTTTCATCTTTTCCCATGTCAGGTAAGGATTTGCCAGTCCAGTTGAGACTATGCCCTGTTGAGGGCCGGCTCCAAGGATATAAGGTGCCCCATACTGATAACCCGCCAAATACTGGAAATTTCCAACTGCATCGTTACCTGACTGTCCATAACTGGCACGAAGTTTCAGGTTATCTAATTTACTAAACTGCTCCATGAAACCTTCATTATTCATTACCCAACCTAATGATATGCTTGGAAAATATCCCCAACGTTTAGCTGAAGCGAATTTGGCTGAAGCATCGGCACGGAAAATAGTTTCCAGCAAATATTTATCCTTGTAGCTATAATTCAACCTTCCGACATAACTTTTTCTCCCCATTTCGGTAGCAAAACCGTTATTTGACATGCCAACAGTACTACCAGCAAACATCTGTTCAATTGCAGGAGTTAAAAAATCCTTTCTTGAAGCTGTAAAACTTTCATTGGCATAGTCAATCGACTCATACAAGGCTAGTGCTGTAATATGATGATTGTTGTTAAAGGTATTATCGTAATTCAAAGAGTATTGCTGTGTAAATATACTCCCGTTTGAAGCAGTTTGACCGAGAGATGCTTTAGTCCCATAAGTTGCAGCAAGAGTATAAACCTTGCTCGTTGGCTCATATTTCCATAGATTTACGGGTCTACTGAAGCTCTTATCGGTGTTATAAGTCCTGAAATAATTCACAAAAGCTTTGGCAGACAACCCTTTAACAGCCCTAATATTATAGATTAGAGCTATAGTCCCTTTTAATGACTGTGTTATATTTTTATTGTAACCACTGATAGCCATGTTTGAGGTGATATGCATACCTCCTGTTCCTGCTCCGTAAGCATAAGGAACTTTAGTTGGATCGGGTAAATGGGCAGGATAATAAGGAAGAGTTTGCCAATAGTCTTGCCACATCCAACCTCCTGTCCCCATTCCCCGTGTATTGGAAAGAATGTTCTCAGATATAGCTGCAAAATCTAATTGCATAGAGAGATCATCGGTTATCTTAGCATCAATATTTGATTGCATATTATATCGTTTGAAATCACCACCATTTGTTTTGATCATGGTTTCCTGATCCATATAACTCAAAATGCCATAATATTTAATTTTTTCACTACCTCCTCTCACCGATAAATTGTGTTGCTGCTGAGGTGCCCAATCCCTGATTAGTTCTTTATACCAATTGGTATTTGGATATGCCGGATCTGTCCCATCATAAAATTTTTGTATCTGTTCTGTTGTCCAGGGTGCAGTTTCTTCTGGATTACCAGACTGAATCCAGGTTTCTCTCTCCATTTCAGACCGTTGACCTGAACTGGCAGGCTTTAACATTTTGGTTACTCCCTGGAATGTCATGGAGGTATTCAATGTAATTGTAGGTTTTTGGTTATTACCACGCTTGGTGGTAACCAAAATCACCCCATTCCCTGCTCGTGCACCATAAATAGAAGCAGCTCCGTCTTTCAGGATAGATACTGATTCAATCTGGTTGGCATCAAGATTATTGAGGCTTGATTCAACTCCATCAACAATTACCAAAGCGTCTCCAAAACCGCGAATACTTAATGAAGCGGCATCGGCACCAGGCTGCCCACTGGTTTGTTTAACAACTAAACCAGGCAACTGACCACCTAAGGCATTGGTGGTATTTGCAATTGGTGAAACGGTCAGTTTTTCAGATTTTACATTTGAGATTGAGCCGGTTAAGTTACCTTTCCTCTGGGTTCCGTATCCAACTACAACAACTTCCTCAATACCAACTGATTCCTCTACTAATATAGCGTCAATCGTTGTTTTTCCACTTACCGAAATCTCTTGTGTTTTCATTCCAACAAACGAAAATTGTAGAGTTGCATCAGTAGGAACATTTTCCAGGGAATAGTTACCATCGGTATCCGTAATCGCACCGTGAGTTGTTCCCTTTATAGCCACAGTTACTCCCGGAAGTGGTGCGCCGGTAGCATCCTTCACATTTCCTTTGACGGCTATTTGCCCCTGCATGATCGGAGAGACATTGCCCAAAGCACCTTTTTGATACAGAAAAACCTGCCGGTCATCAATCCGATAGGCAACATTTGTTCCAACAAACAATTCATCAAGCACCTGATTAATGGTTTGTCCTTTCACCTCAATCGACTTTTTACCCAAGGGATTAATCACATCCGCATCATAAATAAATATGAAACGGCTGCTGTTCTCAATGGATAGCAGGATATCACTCACGGTAGATTCCTGAAGCCGGAGATCGATCTTTGCTTGCTGGGAATACGACTTCGCCGAAACGGTCAAAGTCCCGACCAGCAGTAATAGAGAAATCAGTCTCATAATTAAAAACAGAACTTTTAACTTTTTCCAATACGTGGAAAAAGTATAATTCACTACTTTTTTCATAACTTTGGTTTACTTTTGATTAATAATATGCCTTTTGGCATGATTTAAAACCGGTCGGTGTTGGTAGCACCGACCGGTATTGCGTTATTGGTACAATACAAACAAATTCTCTCCTTTCTTCAAATAGTGCATTTTACTCATGACAGCAATGCCAGACATGATCCTTTCCGGATCCGATTTCAAATCCAGCTTGCCATTAATCCGTATCTGACGGACATTCCCGCGGATTTCAACTTGAATATTGTAATAACTTGAAATCCTTTTCAACAGTGCGTCAACATCTTCATTCTTGAATTCAAGATAGCCGTGTATCCATGAAATGTGGTTTTCGATATTATTTACTTTTTTCAAATCAATGTGTTCATTGTCGTCTGTGAGCGAAGCAATTTGGTTTGGCTTCATAATGACGGAGCTTGCAAACAGCTGATTGTTGAGTGTCAGCTTCACTTTCCCTTCAACCAAAACCGCATTGTACAGGTTTTGCTTTTTGTAAGCTTGTACATTAAACGTGGTACCCAACACTCGCACCTTAAATTTATCGGTATGAACAAAAAATGGTTTCTGCGGATTATTGGTCACCTTAAAATAAGCTTCCCCTTCAAGATAGACTTCCCTTTCGTCTCCGTCAAACCGCGGTGGGTAAATCAAACGGGAGGCCGAATTCATTTCTACCTGCGTACCATCCGCTAAAATGACCGATCCGCGCTTTCCGTAAGGGATGACCAGTTCGTTGAAACCGGACGCCGGCTGATTAATCCGCAGACTGTCATTCAAAACAATGGAATGACCGCCATCGACCGATTCAACATGAGGGCTATTACTATCCAATGAAATGTCTTTCCCGTTGGGAAGAACTAGCATGGAATGCCCAAAGCTGGCAGGGTTGGAGTCAGCAAACTCCACCATTCGAGTTGGTCGGGATGTATAGAACAGGGCTCCGGATCCCAACGAAACCAATAAAAGCAGAACTGAAGCATAACGAAGCAAGCTGAAGGTCTTTTGTCTCCGGTGTCTATTTTTAATCTGCATCCAGAGTTTGTACTTTCGATCGAGGGATTGTGCCTGGCGTTTTGGATGAAGACCAAGAATGATTTTGGAAGCTAATTGGATGTTGCCTTCATGGTTAGATTCCCCGTCGATAAAACCTTGTAGATTGGCATTTCCACTTTCGAGAACGAGCTGCCGGAAGTCTTCATCCAGGACGAGGTCAACAACTTCAAAACTTTCATATTTTTTTTGCTTTTTCAAATCCATTTTACCGGGCATTTACTTAAAAGAGGGCACCCAATAAATTTTCTGGACATGAAAAATCAATTTTTTTTTAACTTTTTAATTTCGATGTACACCCATAGGAACAAGTTCAGGTGTTCACCGACCTCTTTTTCGATGTCTTCCTTGATGAATTTGATTGAACGATAGACTGATTTATAACAGGAATCAACCGAGATATCAAGCATTTTAGCGATCTCAGGATAATCCAGTTCCTGATTAAAACGTAGATAAATGATTTCTTGCTGTTTCGAGCCGAGCTTCTCGATGCTTTTCTGAACCATTTGGATCATCTGGTCGCGTTCTTCATTGTCCATTTGAACCTCTGCACCGTTATATGTAAACTGGTCTGTTGATTCCGGAATTTGGCCTGAAAGGGATAATTTTTTTTTCTTATGAAGTTGGCTAAACAGTTCCCTTCGAAAAGCTTGTAAGAGGTAAAAACGAAGGTTGGAAACGGGATTCAGCTTCTTCCGCTTTTTCAACAAATAGTCAAAAACATTCTGGATGCAATCTTCAATCAATGTCCGGTCTGTCGTATATTTCAACGCAAAATCATACAGGAAATCGAAATGTTCAAAGTAGATTAGGGAAAGGGCTTCCTGGCTTCCATCCAATCTAAAGTTATCCCACATCTTGCTATAATCGCTTTCCGATAATGCTTTCACTCCGAAAGTTATTTGGTTAGTCTGAATCTAATTTTCTCTTCCCTTTCCTGCTCAAAAATAAGAAATATTTATCACAGGATATGAAAGAACACAAATCTAAACGGATTGTAGCAGTATCTTAATCGAAATGGAATGCTTGCTTTTGTAAAGTACCAAGCTGCAAAAATAGTTTCCTGTGGATACTATTCGTACTCGCTCTGGTCAAGTTGCTGGAGCCGAAGATCAGTTGGTTTAAAAAACAGGTTCAGCAAAACCCCCACGAACAGCAAACCGGCAAAAACAGTTGCCAGGATAAAACCGTATTTGGCATCGTGTCCAAAGGCATCGCTGACCGCGCCCATGGCCAAAGGGCCCAAGGCTGCACCGGCCGCGGTAAAAAACAGGATCACACCGGCAACCGAGCCATGCTTCGCTTTCGGGAAACAGCTAATTCCTTTCGAGTTGATAGTTGGATAAATGACCGACATAAACAGGCCGGACAGCGGCAACAGAATAACAGCAGCCCCAACCCCGCCGATAACGCTTCCAAGGAAACAAACCAGGATCAGGAAACTGAAAATAGCCAACACCATCGACCAGTTGAAATGAGCCATCACCCAAGCCCCCAGGAACCGTCCGCCGGCACGCAAAATGAAGAAAATAGACAACGCGTAGGTTGCTACGAAAACAAAATCCCCTTCGTATTTGGCAATCAGGGTTGGCATCCACACGTAGATGGCACACTCGACCGCCACATACAAAAAAGCGCCGAGCGAAAAGCCCATGGCGTAAGGATCTTTCATCATTTTCAGTGTCCCTTTCAGGTTGATGGGATCTTCTGACGCGTGCATGGTTGTTGGGTACTTTACAGACAATGCCATAATAATCAGCACAACACAAAGCGTGGCGGCAACTACATACAACCACTTCCAGTCAACTCCTTTTGAAAGGAAATAAGTGACGATGAACGGGCCGATAATTGCGCCGACACCAAAGAAACCTTCCACCGCATTCATGGTCGAGGTATGTTCGGTAGTCGATTTTGTGATATCACCGATCAAGGCCAACGCCCCGGTTTTAAATATGCCGATAGAAATCCCGGAAACGATCATCAGGCTAAGAAAGAAAGCAAATGAGTGACCGAGGATAAACAAATAGGCATTGACCACGAAAAGCCCCAGCCCAATAATGATGGTTTTCTTCCGCCCAAGCCTGTCGGCAATAAAGCCAAGCAGGATTCCCGAAAGGGCAATGGCTATCATGGGCGCATAGTGCAACAGGCCTGCCGCGGTCATGCTTAGCTGGAACTGTTTCATCACTTCAGGAATGATGACTCCCACCGCATCTGTAGTCATGGCAAACATCATAAACATCAGGAATGTCAGCCATTTGATCAGTCCAAGATTGTGATTCATCGGTGTGGTTTGATTATTATTCATAAGTATTAGTTCGATTTATTTTATACTAGATTATCAATCAACTGCCCGTTTTCGTCAGATGCGGTTATATTGAATGAATAGTCCTTCAAATTCGCTTCCAGAGTAGCACTGCAATGGTTATTCTCCCAGCGCAGTTTTAAAATGTCAGGAGTGGAATCGAGAATTACC
Source organism: Mangrovibacterium sp. (assembly GCA_050298035.1). Lineage (GTDB taxonomy): Bacteria > Bacteroidota > Bacteroidia > Bacteroidales > Prolixibacteraceae > Gaoshiqia. Next base: position 10,738 of record JBNKTK010000009.1, read on the forward strand.
AGCTTTGCGTCAAAACCGAAAGCCGGGAAGTTGTTTCTGAATTTCAGCAGAGCAATTTGCTGACGGACAACTTCCTTGTCAATTCCTTTAGTAGCTTGTTCCAATGTTAGATTTGTCCGGTTGATTTCTTTGTGGCCTCCAGAGCCTGCCTTATTAACAGCGTCATAATCATTCTTCCCAGCCAAAAGATCCAGGTACCACACTTGCGGTTTTCCAGGCATAAAAACCTGAATGGCCCTTGCTAAAAGCAGTTTTGCGTCATCTTCACCCAGTGCACTATAATAGGTTGCATTTACCTGGTAATACATATTCTTTGCACCATGCAGGTCTTTTACAAAACCACCACGTTTGACAACCGTGTCGATTAACAGTTGTATCTGTTCGTCAGTCAGCAACCCTTTTAAATCGAGCAACGGTATACCATCATGGCAGCCCAGCATATTTACAACCCTAATGTCTTTTTCCATCATATCCTTGATCCACCTGATCAGAACCTCGTTGGTATTCCTTTCAAATGCATCGATAATCAATCCTGGCAGGAAGAAGTCATAGGTCAGATAGCCTTCGCCAGCCAGTTTTTCATGTATTTTCTCTTCATATTTTGAATGGATCTCGGGCAGAAGGATCAGCCCGTATTTGTCTGCGAGAACCTTAATACCTGCCAATAAATCCCATGTTCCGGGATCGTTCAAAAAATTTTTAGCGCCTGGTTCTTTCGGTGCATACGCAAAAGCATCAAGCCGGACAATTTCGGCCCCATACCCGGCAAGTTTTTTCAGCGTGTCTTCATAAAATTCCCACACAAGCGGGGATTTGATGTTCAGGTCCATTTGTCCCAGGTACTTTCTCCTGGACTCAAGCAAGTCAATCACTTCGTTGCGATAACGTGCAAAGTTTCCAAAATCGATTTCAGAAGGTTTCTTCCCTTCATCCAAATTCGTATTGGCCATTTCGGCCAGTTTCTCTGCCATAGCATACTGAATATCGATTGCTCTCATCAGATCCTGGGCATCAATTTTATCATACTTAACCTCTTGATAAAAGGTGTTCCAGTAAGGAACTTCTTTTCCGTCCGGCATGCGAACTTTAAGGATAGGGAGCCCCGGCTTGCGGAAAAACATATCTCTGATATACTCGGGGTTCGGTTGGATATAACCTTCGTCGGTCATGGTTCCACAGCCTTCCCAGAATTGGTTCCACTGAATGAAAAAGTCCTTAAACTTTGAATTCTCCCCATTTTTCAAAATATCCTGAAATTGAGCAGAAAGTACAGAAGAGTGGTTTAACACAAAATCGAATTTGAGGGCAATATTCATTTTCCCCAGTTCATTCAAATCTTCCGGTGAAGCATACAGTTCGTTCAAGTTATAATCAATCACCGAAAATCCGCGATCCAAATCGGTATTAAATACACTCGGCAAGATATAAAAGGATTGGAACACACTCCTAAGTTCGGGAGCTTGAAGAAATTTTACAATATCTCCAATTGTCCCGCCAATGCTGTCCGGGTACGCGTTGAGCATCGGACCTGATTTGATGAATGGTTCTTCCGGTGTTTTTGTATTGATGTCCATAATCTTCTACTTCCTATAATCACTCCATTATCGTGAATCTACCTTCAGTGAAGTTGAAATTAGTTATTTATATTGAACAACTTCATAATCTTTTGTAATTACGAAATCGGCCAGGAATATATGTCCTGAAATGATCTTGTGCTCAGTTTCCAGAATATTCTCCACAAAAGGATCGTGAACCTCGTTTCCCCGGTTCCTCAATTTCCGATATTTTAAAGTGTCATGGTAATCAGCATCAATAAATATACGTGTGTCAATATTCTTCAGCAAAGTGGTATACGTCCCTTCGGCAATTAGCACTTTTACACCACGGATATCTATCGGGTTCACAGTTTCTTCATTGGTGTCATATTCGATGTGAGGGACCATAATCTTATCGGCACCACCGATTGCATCAATCAGGTTTTTCTCCATCAGTTCCAGGTTCACTTCCTTCCGCGGCCCCAACCAAGCCGGGTCTGCTTTGCGCTGTGCATCGTTAGCCAAAGGGGGCAAAAAAAAGTAATTATCCTGTCCCAAAACCAAGGCTCCAAACCCAAACTTTTTCAGTTCGTCTACCAGCGCTTTTCCGGTTTCCGTTTTCCCACAACCGCTTTCGCCTGCAAGTGAAATAATATAACGCCCTTTCTTTTCATTTATCCGGTCAATTATTTTCGGAATGATAATACCGGCTGCGTTTTCATGAGGATTCATAATCTAGTTGATTTTATTTTTTTGTTCAAATTCCGATGTACGGAATAAACAGGAAATGAAGCAGCCCAAAGGTGAAAAGTTTAAACACAAAGTCACGAAGAAGATCGTCTGAATATTAAAATCTTGTGTCTTCGTGTCTTCGTGTTCAATTTGAATTTTAGGATTTTTGACCTTTTGGACAGCTTCTTTCCTATGACACTTTTAACTAAAAGTTATATGTAATTGAGACTGTCGACGACCGTCCTGTAATTGGGCGGGCACGCATATAATTTGTTGAATTGTCTACGAATGAGAAATCTTCTGCCTCGGTAAATCCTAAGGTATTAAACAGGTTGTTCACACTTGCACTCAAAGTCAGACCCTTCGC
>JBNKTK010000009.1:13381-59134 GCA_050298035.1 Mangrovibacterium sp.
CAGGTAAGCATAGCCCGGTAACACAACCGTGTTGCTGTTCCCCTGGTATACTTTTGTGGTACCGATGAGGTTTAACCCTAAGACTGCTTTCCCAAAAGTATACGACGGGTTCACGTTAAACATCAAGTCAGGCACACGACGAGGTGTGTTACCAACATCATTTGGATCAAGGCTTTTCTTAATTTTTGCTTTGGTAAAAATTGCACCTGTTGTCACAGTCAATGCACCCAGTTGAGCCGAAGCCTCCAATTCAGCACCGTAAGATTCAAAATCGATCAGGTAAATTTTTTGTTCTGTTGGATCGGCATTTTGTTCGCTTACGCTGGTATAATACGGAGTAAGCATGAAGCCAAATTTGGGAGACTTGTATTTATAACCTGCTTCAATCTGGGTAATCATATCTGCCTCGGTTCCATCAATTGTTTTACCTTCATCATTGATAAACTGAGAATAAAGTAACCTGTCGGCATTGGCCCTTCCACCCCGGCTGATTCTTCCGTAGATCGCTTTGCCTTCATCAATTTTATAGTTTGCCCCGATTGAGTATGACAAATAATTAAAGCTATAGCTTACCGCATGTGGGTTGGTATTGTCAACAATAGTAGCATTGCTTTCTGCCGGAGAAATAACGCCATCGCTGTTAACATCAACCGAAGCTGTTTTGCCTGTCAGGTAATACCCGTCAACATTCCCCATATCATATCGCACACTTGCATCAATATTGACTTTTTCGTTCAGTTCAATACCAATGTTAGCATAAGGTGCGTCAATGTTGTACTTCATATCGTATTTACGTCCTAAGCCCCAAACACCGTAATTGGTTACACCACCTTCAGTATAATATGAACCATCAGCGCTGGCAATGTTCATCAGTTTAGGCTGGTTTGTTACGTCAGTGATGTATCCCTGCCAGTCCCAATACATAGCAATTTGCTGATAGGCTTTATAGTACCCGAAAGTAAGGTTAACATTATCAATCCGTTTCGTGATATTCAAATCATTTGTGAAATTATTCAGGCTATTGATATCCACATCAAACGAAGCAACCTGCATCAGCATTCCGTTTCCATTCAGGTTGGATAACTGAGCTGCACTTAATTCTGCACCGGCATTTGGCCCGTGAGCATAACTAAATTTGTAGCCGGAAGCATATTGATTACCCAGTACACTATGTGCGATATCATCAGCGCTTCCAATTGGCCCCATTGGGAACAAAGTTCTGAAAGAGCCGTTTGTAACTGCCAGTCGGCCTTTGTCAGTTAATTTCCAACCATCGCTCAGGTCAAATGAAAATTCAGCGCCCAAAGCTTTGGTTATTGGGTGCATCCCATCCGAGATATCCGTTGTCCGTGGATTTCCGTTTTCATCAATCCCTGTCATGTTAAAGAATTCAGAGCTTTGCAGGGTTGAGTTTCTAAGATCAAAACCATTAATCGATTTGAAATCAGGATTTGAAGCAGTACCTGTAGCCATAACCGGCATTGGCATATACGAAATCGCTCTGTCATTCAAAAATTTGAAATACACACGAACATATCCATTATCAAATTCTTTTGTGATGTTTGCTTTCACCTGACCTCCCATATTTCCATCGAATCCGGCTTCGCGTGGTCCTACGCCCTGGCGGTAAAAACCACCAATATTATAGGAAAAACCATCTCCGATTGGAGCGCCAAAATCAAAGTCGGTCCTGAAATCCCGATAATCGAGTCCAAACGTAGTCCCGATTGTTCCCTCTTTTACAGCACCCGTTTTACTGATAAAGTTGATGATACCTGCCGGTGAGTTACTTGCAAAAGTTGATGCTGAACCACCACGGATCGCTTCTACCCTTGCCAGTGTTTTATCCGACCGTACAAATATATCGGCATTACCAAACATGATGTCACCAAACTGCATCACAGGCAAACCATCTTCGTGCAATTGCATGAACTTGGAACCACCGGTTGAAATGGGCACACCCCGAACAGAAATATTTGCATTCCCTTCGCCACCTGTCGATTCGGAATGGATACCAGGTATCGATTTGAAAACTTCTGCCGTAGTAGTAGCCCCAAGTTGCCCAAGAGTTTTAGGTTTGATACTGGTAATTGCCACACTCGATTCGAGTAATGACTTTGGGTTCACAACCCCGGTAACAACTACTTCGTCCAGACCAATCAGGTCTTGTGATAACTGGACATCAAAAGTTGTGACCTCGCCTGCCTTCAGTTCAACATCTTTCTCTAACGGAGAGTAGCCAATAAAAGAAACAACAAATGTCTGTGTTCCTGCGTCAAGGTTTGCCAGTTCATACTGACCGTCAAAATTGGTAATAGTGCCGGTAGTTGTTCCCTTCACCATGATTGTGGCCCCAATCAGAGGCTCATTGGACGTCTTGTCTGTAATTGTTCCTTTCAATGTCGCTTTTTGCGCATTTGAAATAAAAGAACAAAAGAGAAACAGCACAATAATAAAAACTGATTTTTTCATAAGTGTTGATTTTAAATCGTGTTATTAGGTTATTTCAATTCTTTCACATCTTAAAATCTTCCGATTTATGGAACAAAGTTAATGCAAACTTAACGTCACATCCAACACCTAATACGCTGCGAAACTGCAACTTACAACCGCAACCGGTTGCGCAACCGGTTGCGGTTAATAACTTTTGTAATTTTTTTCACCAACCATGACAAAAATTAAACTGCCACCAGCTTAATCTGTTTATACATTAAATATTATTTTTAAAGGTTGGTCACCGGCTAAAAACAACGTAATCGTTCCGGTGTTAATATATTGAGCATGAAAGGCAACCCTATAACGATCAAAGATATTGCAAAGCTCCTCGGTCTGTCAAAGTCCACGGTTAGCCGTGCACTGAAAGACCACCCCGACATCAGCAAAGCGACAAAGGATGCAGTCAAAAAGGTTGCCGAGAGCCTTCATTACAAGCCCAATGTCGTTGCATCTTCATTGCGGCACAAGAAAAGCAAAGTAATTGGCCTGATTGTGCCACAAATCTCCTACTTCTTTTTTCCCTCAATCATACACGGGATTGAAGAGATTGTCCACGCCCATGGGTACAACCTGCTCATCTTACAATCAAACGAGTCGTATGAACGCGAGGTTGAAAACCTGGACATCCTGGTCGCCAACAATGTGGAGGGTATTTTAGCTTCGGTTTCACGAAGAACTAAAAACTTCGACCATTTTGAAAAAATCATCCGCATGGGCATGCCAATCGTTTTTTTCGACCGGGTTGTTAAAAACCTGAATGCCAATATTGTTTTGGTTGATGATATCACGGCATCGTACAACGCGGTTAAACACCTGCTTGAAACCGGCAGACAGCGAATTGCCATTTGTACCGGCAACCTCAACCTGCTGATCAGTACCAACCGCCTGCAAGGGTATAAAATGGCTCTACAGGAAAAAGGCCTGCCGATTAATGAAGAGCTGATCATTTCCTGCGAAACCCCCGAAGAAGCCGAACAGGAAACACTGCGGTTGCTCAGTCAGCCAAGCCCGCCCGACAGCATTTTCGCCATCAGCGACCTGACCATGACCGGTGTGATGAGGGCCATCCATAAAAAGAACCTGCAAGTCCCCGGTGACATTGCCGTGATCGGTTTCTGCGAAGACCCTTTCCGCACCATGTACAACCCAGCCCTGTCGGCCATTCAGCCCATGGGTTTTGAAATTGGACAAAAATCGGCTGAAATCCTGTTTGAACACATCCACAAAGAACCTTACGCCCGCATGGAACCACAAGTTATCTACCTGGACGGCAAACTGGTTATTGGCGGTTCGACTTAAACGGGCTAAACATCCGGCACGACCATTTATTCCAACTCAAGCAATTCCCTGATCTTCTTTGGGATGTCTGTATTTTTCATAATTTCGGTGAAACAGTCAGCCCCCGGCCCGTACAAAAACACTGACACCATTACACCGAAATATCAATCCTGTAATATGAATTATAAATTTCATTGAAATTATTGACCGAATCGAACGACATTTTTCAATTTAACATAGCAAAATTAGAAAAATATTGCAACTCATTTACATCGAATGAAATGCATTTATGTGGCATAATGTAATTGTGAGATGGACTCTGAAACTTAAAACCCCTTTGCTACTGCGAACAAAGGGGTAAATTAAAAGCTTTATTAATTGATTAAGTTTGGGATTGAAAGTCCCTTGTTAAAAGACGTAGATTGCAAATCTGCATTAGCGCCACAAGCTATCGATCATAGTATGACGAGCGGGGTTTTATAGCTATTTCAAAAGACTTTCCTGATTTCTCAATTTTTACAATCTTTCGCTTATGGTTGTAACTCCATTTATCTGCATTTTTTACCCATGTTGGATTGCTTTGCCATTTCACTAGAAAGATGTATTTCTCTTCGGTTTTTGAATCAATGCGGATTGTCCCTTCGATTTCATTAACCGTAACCGAAATATTATTGTATTTAACTCCATTCCCAATAGGCTTATGAAACAAATAGTTGCTCAAGCTGTCGGGATATATGAGAAACGTTACTTTACATTTACTGGATTCATCACCATGCTCTAACAAATTACCGGAAACGTTTAGCGGAAGAATGGCTCCGCGTTTAACAAATACCGGATATTCACCTATAGAATACTCTTTATTGATGAGTGATTTGGAAGTATGTACGATATCGTCATTCCAGAAATCGATCCAGTTGTCCACTTTGGGCACTTGAATGGACGTTATGGGCAGGCTGTCAGAAATCACTTTCACGAAAAGTTGATCTCCCAGAAAGTGACTGGCCTGTTCCAGATCGCAATTTTTCAGAATCGTACTTTGGGTTAGATGTGCATCAACTGCGGTACTGAATAAATAGTAGGATAATTCATCATGCAAACCAACGAACTTACGGTAGATCGAAACGGTTTCCTCATCGTAATTCCAGGGTAGATGATGTGCAAAAGCCCCAAGCGAGCCACCATTGATCATGATTGGGCATAAACTGGCCAGCTGGGTGTATCTAATAAATTGTTCTTTGGTTGAAGGCGCTCCCCAATATCCTCCAATTTCGCAACCAACGCCCGAGAAACCATAATTTGCCGATTTGTAAATATTTGTTACCTGATCTTTTATTCCCTTCCAGTCTCCGCTAAAATCCCCAACCCAGTTCACGTGACTTTTTGAAGGAAATCCCATTAACCCCCATCCCGACCAGGCATAAGTCATAGCCACAAATTCATCGTCTTTGGATGTATTGTAATCAAAGGCATCGCTATAATACTGATAACCAAACTCTCTTCTCGACATTTTGCCAACAGAAGTTTGAATCGTATCGCCAAACCATGCAAATCCAAAATCAATTTTTGCCCCATCAAATTTCATGGAGTGTAATACATCGACTTGAGTATGCCACCATTCTTTTGCCTTTACGTTGGTTGGGTCATAATGCACTCCCCTACCCTTCCACCATCTCGATTCTTCGTTTTGATTTATGCCATAGTTATTATTTACTACATAATCAAAGACTTCACATTCCCCTTGTCTTGAATCAGTTGTGGTTGAATTGATGCAGCCCGTATAAAAAGCCAATACCCTGATTCCCTTCAGGTGAAGGCTGTCAATCAAATTATTCATATTAGGATAACGATCCGGATCCGGCAAGAAATCGTTATAACAGTTCATCCATGGACTATCAATGATAACAGCATCAACAGGAATATTGTACTTCTGATACCCATCAACAAGTGCTTCAACAGCGGTACTTGTGTTTTTTTCATCTTCCCAAACCCAATGCCCAAAAGCCCAATATGGAATCACTGGAGGAGATTGCCCAAAACAATTCTGAACAAACAGTATAAATAAGATGATTGCAGTTATTCTCATAATTATTTTATTCTAAAATTAAAAAACAATTTCATTCGAAGAACATCACCTTTCATTGAATAAAGCATATTTTTGTGGCTCTGAGGCCCTAATTCACTTGGAGGTTGGGTTTTTGTACCAATAGGTGAAATTCCATGTAAGAATGAAATATTACCTTCAGGGAAGGCCGGAAATACATTCTCTCTAGTCAATATCTTTGGACGTTGTGGGGTAAACATTCTAAGAAAGATATCATAGCTTCCCGACACAACAGTAAAGGGCATTTCGGTATTTTCAACAGTCACCCAATAAAAATCGGAATGATAACCCTTAAATTCAGGATAGACCCAACTTTCACCTGTCACCGTATTGTTATAATCTTTGTGATATAAACCAAATGGTACGCCTTTTAAACGGTTTTTCCACACGCGGTATGGCCCTCTTCCCAACCACTTCATTCCTGTAACTTTTTCTTCAGGATAACTAAAATTAATTCCGGCATAATCCATTTCTCCATATAATGAGTAGCCATAATCGAGTTGAAGCCAACCACTGGGGTACATCGTCCACACCATTTCACGGGTGTTGCCTTTTGCCTCAATTTCAACTACATGTTTCGCCCCGTCATAATAATGTTTCACTCCGGCACATTCAAATTTACCAAAAGCCATTTGAGGGCCGTTATTGAAAGAAATTGAACCTGTACTATTTTCTACCTTTATTAGGTATCCTGTTTTTTTATCGAACTTCACAGTTAACCCTGAAGCTTTCATTGAAATTTCATTATCATTCTCAGTAACTAAAACTGAACCTACTGAAGTGGTGTCAACGATGCCTGAAGCCATTTGTGCAGGAGATTTCACCGGCCATGTCCATTTATTCATTTCACGACCATCGGGATAAAAAGTCTCGATGGACAAAGCATCATGACTACGCCAGTCGGAAGGAAGCGGTATTTGAATAAAACCTAAAGATGCAGGTGCTATATCGGGAGAAACCAGTTCTCCGGCAAAGGCGATTTTTTCGTCGAGTGATAAATCAGAAGGTTTGGCGTAATCAACCAGTTTCCATTTTATTTGGCACTGGTTTAAATTGGTGTATTGAAACTGGTTACGAACTTCGATTTTTCCGTTAAAGGCCAGGCTTATGTATGGTAAATCTATGTAAACAGGCGACCATATTTCTTTTATGGTATAAAAACTTGCTTCTTTTTCGCGAAATGGCCCCAAGATTCCGTCAGGTGCACTCTCTCCCGAAACATCAACTATCCCACCTTTATCAGTCCGAACCACGCCTTCGTCGGCAAATACCCAGATGAAACCTCCTGCAGATAACGGGTTAGACATCATTAACTTCCAAAAATCGTCAAGACCGGCTCCTGCACCACCGTCGTAAAGACCATGCAGCATTTCTGTAGGGAAAAAGATATCGCGTCCCTGAAATGCAATGTTTAATCCATAATTGTATGGTTTGTAGTGGTGTGTGCCAATACCTCTAAAATTGTCCCATGGATGGATAACTGGTCGGTTCTGTATGTCATATTTGGCAAAGTCATCGTCTAAATCAAAATTAAACCCGCCTTCGTTTCCATTGTCCCAGAGGATTATTGAAGGATGGTTCACATCTCTGATAACGGTTTCTTTTACAAGGGGCTTCCCTACTTGTGTATCATAACTTTTTTGCCATCCGGTTAACTCATCCAATACAAACAGACCTAATGAATCGCAAACATTGAGGAAATGTACATCAGGCGGATAGTGAGACATTCTTACTGCATTCATGTTCATTTCTTTCATCAGGTTAACATCCATGATGCTTAATTCCTTGCTCATTGTCTTTCCTGAAGTTGGCCATGACGAATGCCGGTTTACCCCGCGGAAAATCACTTTTTCCCCATTTACATAGATGCCATCATTCTGACGAACTTCAACGGTACGGAACCCGAATTTTTCAGTTGTTTGATGTACTAACTTTCCGTCTTTTTTCAAGTTGAAGGTGACGCTGTATAGATTCGGCCATTCCGGATTCCAGGTTTTTGGATGATCAATCTGAGCGGTTATCGATGCTTTATCCGAATTTATATTTTTAAGTTCAGTAACCTCGTTCAGAATGATTTCTCCTGATGTGCTTTTAATGGTGGTTTCTACAGATAAATTTTTGGATATGCCACTAAGGTATAGATCAGCGTAAAAACTTCCATCGGCCTTTGCATCTATTGCAACCCGTTCGATATGTTGCTTTGGGAAAGCTTCCAGGTATACAGGTCGGTAAATGCCGCCAAATACCCAAAAATCGACCTCTCTTTCTGCTCCGTTAACACTTTTATTCGATGAAAGTTTGGATACGGTCACCTCAAGAAGATTCTCTTTCCCGTATTTGAGGAGTTTGCTAATGTCGTATTTAAACCGATAGAATGATCCTTGATGGACAGGACCTGCCAGACTCCCATTAATTTTAACCTCGGTATCGGTCATTGAGCCATCGAAAACGATAAAAATCTTTTTGTTTTCCCAAGCAGAAGGAACTGTAAATGGATGTCGGTACATGCCTTTTTCGTCGGAAACGAGCTCCTCTTTTTCGCCATAACTTAAAGTTCCGTACCCTTGCATTTCCCAGCATGATGGCACTTCAATATTTGACCAGACATTGCTGTTTCTACCTCCGGTGCAAAAAAATTCCCATGTTTTAGTATGGTCTTTGTCCGTACCTGATAAAAACAGCGTTTCCGTTTTTTGTGCCGATGTTATCAGGGTTAAAAAAATCAATGCGACAGAAATAATTGCTCTCATGATTTATTGTTTAATTTGATTTAGATGACAATAAAAGAAGGGTGCCGGAATATTAACAAACCGAACACCCTTCTGCATGCAAATTTCTATAAACTTAACACACAAACTATTAGTACCCCGGATTATTTGCTATTATCGTTTTATTCTGATCCAATTCATCCTGTGGAATTGGGAATAAAATATGATTCGATGGATATTTTGCCAAGCCAGAAGTTGGGTTCCTGAAACGATTACTTGGATCTGTAATATAATCAGAGTAAAAATGAAGTTTAACCTTTGATCCGTTTCCAAAAACTTCTTTTACAGCATCCCATCTAAGAAGGTCAAATATACGTTGCCCTTCCATTCCAAATTCTACACGCCGTTCATGTCTGACAATATCTCTCAACGAACCATCTGCAGTTGTTTTTGCAGGCATATTTACAGAAGCTCTTGCCCTCACTTTATTTACCCATGTCAAAGCCTCATCTTTCCCTTGTTCTGCTAAAGCTTCGGCCAGAATTAAATACAAATCAGCCATTCTCATCACGGGTATATCAAGACCACCATATCTGACATTTGTTATTCCACCCACATTTTCTGTAAGTTTTCTGACATTCATCCCAGTTGGAGACCATTGATAATCGTATCTTATGGTATCTCCTGTGTTGTAAGTCTGGGAGTACGTAACCAATGTGCCAGTATTGTCATAAGTCTTATGGGTGTAGGTAAATGGCGCTGAACTGTTATAAATACCTAAATAATCACCCGGTGCATATATTGTATATCCGCGTCTGGGATCACCTTGTTCAAATGCATCGTACAAATTACGATCCGGTAAAGCATACCCCCAGCCTTCACCCCCTTGAACCTGATTGAGTTGGGCCGGCATATCCCTAATGCCCCTTTCTACTGACATCGTTGTACTGTAGTCTTCATTATTCCGAACAAAAGAGAAATAAAATAAGAGTTCAGGATTTCCTTCATTGTTGATATCGAAAATAGACATGTAATCATCAATGAGTTTATATCCACTGGTTTCGGCAATTGTTACTGCACTCCTGGCGGCAGTTTCAGCATTGGCATAGTCCTTTTTATAAAGATATGCTTTTGCCAGAAATGCTGCAGCGGTTGCCTTGGTAGGCGTACCTTTATATGCATTGTCGTTGTCTAAAAGTTTCTCCTTCGCAAATTCAAAGTCGCTTATTATTTGTGAATATATTGATTCGAGAGAAGCTCTCGGTTGAGAAAACTCTTCAAAAGATGATAATGGATGATCTATAAGGGGCACTTCACCATAAAACGTTGTCAGAACTAAATAATCATAAGCTCTCATAAATCTTGCTTCCGCAAGGTAGGGATCAAGTTTATCCTGAGTTATTCCTTTTTGAAGTAATGTTGGAATCCGCTCAATTGCATAGTTCGCAGCATTAACGCTTTGATAAATGTATGCCCACCAGTCTCTCATAACTTCGTGGTTGGGTTGAAAATCCCAATTTCGCATTTGAATTCTATATGCTCCGTTGAGACGTATATCGCTATCATCAGTTAATGCGTCTGATAATATTATAAACTCTTTAAAATGCATGTATTGTGAATTTTTTCTCGTCCAAGGGTTATAACAAGCCACTACGAGCTGTTTTGCCGAAGATTCATCCGTTAAAAAATTTTCAGGACCAGGCTTATCCTGAGGATACTTATCTAAAAAATCATCAGTACATGCGGGGAAGAGGATTGTTAACAAAACAAATCCGAAAATATATTTATTTATTAATGTCTTCATATATTCCTACTTTTTTAATATTTGTCTTAAAAAGTCGCTTTAAATCCAATTGTCCAGGTTCTCGGTACCGGTATTGAAGTCATGTTGTTACTTCCTTCATTATTTGTATTTTTAATGGTCTGATTACTGTCTAATCCAGGATCAAAGTTGACATCCACGCCGGTTCCATAAAAACTGGTGAACGTGTATAGATTTTGAACGCTTCCAAAAATACTTAACTTGTGTAGTCCAGCCTTTTTGATTAGTCCATTTGGAAGATCATAATTTAAGTTTACATTTCTTATGCTTATATATGAAGCATCTCTTAACCAAAAATCGGAAAGACTGCCATTTTGCCCTTTATCATCTATTGATACCCTTGGATATAGCCCGTCAGGATTCTTTTCCTGATTGAACCGATCAAGAATATAATCTGCTTCAACGTTTGGTTCACCGGCAAACATATCAGTAGCTCTTCCACCCCGCATGTCTCTGTCAATTCCAGATACACCCTCAATTTGTACTTGCAAAGTCAGGTCTTTATAACGAACTGAACCAAAAGCTCCGTATGTAAAATCGGGATAAACACTACCAATAAGAGTTCTGTCCGCTGCATCAACTTTGCCATCGGGTTTTCCCGTTAATTTACCATCTGCATCATATCCGTCAATATCCAGAAACCAAATATCTCCTACCTGTTTCCCCGCATATTGAGGATTGTTATTCAAATCATCTTCAGTCCTTATAATACCATTAGTCTTATATCCAAAAGCAGTAAATAGAGGATGTCCGACTTCTATTCCGTTGGTTCTAAGATCTCTGCCACCCAAATCTATCGCTTCATTTTTCACATGAGTAAGATTAACACTTATATCATATTCCCAATCTCCAGCTGATTTTCTATATCCTAATTCCAAATCAAAGCCAGTGTTCCGAATGTGACCAGCATTAATGAATGGACTACCTTGAAGTCCGGCAGAGTATGGCAGAGGTTGTTTAAATAAAAGATCGTTGGTATCTTCAATATATAAATCTCCAATAACATAAAACTTACTATTAAATAAATATGCATCTACACCTAAGTTCTTTTTAGTTGTGCTTTCCCACGTAAGGTTAGTATTTACAGCATTTGCCAGTGTATAACCAAGAACAGGTTGTTCATTCATTATCGAATTCCACTGAGTTAATGTGCTTGTAGTTCCATAAGTGTCGATACTAAGTATATTGCCGATAGTACCATAGCTCGCTCTCAATTTCAATTCATTAAGCCATTTGAATTTATTCATAAAATTCTCCTTAGTAACCCTCCAGGCAGCAGAAACAGAAGGGAATGTACCATACTTATGTCCAGAGGCAAGGCGTGACGTACCGTCACGTCTGACTACTCCCGAGAGATAATATTTATCTTCAAAAGAATAACTCAAGCGGCCAAACGTGGATGCGAATGACCATTCAGAAAATGAGTTGCCATTTATCGATGTTAATGGATCTCCTGCATCCAAATACCTAATCTCATTATTTGGTGTACCGCCTCTTTTCCCCATTAAATTCTCATAAGTCTGATCTTCTAAAGAATATCCCAATAAGACGCTAATGGTGTGTTTTTCATTAAAGGTTTTATTATAGTCCAATAAGAAATCGCCAATCCAATGTGTGGTTTGCATATTTTCCTTTTGTACTAAATTGACGTTGCTGCCTTCCATTCCATAATGTGGATCCATTGCTCCGATAAAGGTATTCCTGTCTAAATTGGTCCATTCCAAACTTCCCCTGGACGTAAACTTTAATCCTTCAAGGATATCAAAGGTTAAATAAACATTTCCACTCAATCCCTTTGTCCTATTATTAAGGGCAGTATTACTTATCATCCATAACGGACTTGGACTTCTACCTTCAAGGTTTGAATTTCTTATTGTACCGAAATCACCGTTTTCTTCGTATTCGCGATTTAATGGAGTATATCTGAATGCAGCGGTATATACATTTCGCCCATCAATATCCGTATTGCTTCTTTGGGTTGAAGAGAACAGGTTCAGCGAATTTCCAAATGTGATTACTTTATTGATTCTATGATCGGTGTTTATCCGAAAATTAAACCTTTTATAATCCTGACCTCGAATAATACCTTGATTGTCCAAATACCCTGCTGAAACCAAATAATTTGATTTATCTCCTCCACTTTCAACAGACAAATCATAGCTGGATAAATATCCGGTTTGCATAACCGCCTTTGGCCAACAAACATCAACACCTGCATAGGCCGCCAAATCGTCATCTGTCCATTTAACAGACTGACCTGAGTTAGTATATGCTTCAGTAATCAATTCGAGCCATTGGTCTGCGTTAACAAAGCCAACATTTAGATTGCTTTCCTGCTGAACACTTTGCCTTGAACTAAAGCTAATTGTTGGTACTTTAGATTTTGTCCCACGTTTTGTCGTAACCAAAATAACTCCGTTTGCAGCTCTTGAACCATAAATTGCTACGGCGGATGCATCCTTAAGAACAGTAAGGGTTTCGATATCCAGGGTATTAAGATTATCAATATTCTCAGTTATGGTACCATCAACTACATATATTGGTGAATTAGTACCATTAATGGACTGCGTACCATGAATTTTTACACTGCTACCGGCCCCGGGTTGTCCTGAAGCAGGTGTAATAGATAAACCAGAGATTCTACCCTGTAAAGCCTGCAACGGATTTGTTGTAGTTACTCTTTCAAATTGATCCGAATTTAGCTGAGACACAGAACCGGTCAAATCACCACGCTTTACTGTTCCGTATCCAATGGCTACCACTTCGTCAATACCAACGGTTTCTTCTGTAAGTATAATATTGACAATAGATTTCCCGGCAACATCCACTTCCCTGGTCTTCATCCCCACAAAGGAAAATCCCAGTGTTGCATTGTCGGGCACATCTGATAGTGAATAGTTTCCTTCACCATCGGTAATTGTACCTTTAGTAGTCCCTTTGATTATAATGGTCACTCCGGGAAGTGGTACACCATTGGAGTCAGTCACTTTTCCGGCAACCGCAACAGATTGCTGTGATGCTACTTCTTGACCCTTTCCGTCCGTTGAAAGAATAATGATCCGCCCTCTTTTAACGAAATTGACACCAGTCCCGGCAAACAATTCACTCAGAACCGACTCAACATCCTTATTGTCAGTATTTATTGAAACTTCCCTCTCAACATCAATAATTTTTTCGCTGTACATGAAACTGTAGCTTGTTTCATCCTCGATTCGGGACAATACTTCTTTTACAGTGGCATTTTGGATAGAAAGAGTTAGTGTTTTGTTCTGGGAATACGATTTGCCAGCCAAAACACTCATCGCAGAGATCAACAATAGAAATGAAGTTAACTTCATAATCTCAAATAGTTTTGTTAAAACAGGAATTTTCCATCCCTGTTCAAAACAGTGTTTTTTTTTCATACTTTTGTGTTGTTACAGTTAGAATTTATCCTGTTGACATACAGGGTTAATTTTACATTCTTCAGGGAGATGTTGGCGCATTTCCCTGTTGTGTTTTAATAGTCATTTTACTTCATAGCCTCTTTTTTTTGTTCGTTTCCATTCGATCTTATTTTTGTATCAAATTTCTTTTAGGCAACTCTTCGTCGCTCATACATACCCTGCAGAAATTGCGATCCACTTTGTGGCGGTAATTCTGCAGACTATTAAATTACATGTCGTTTCCTCTCTCATTTCGATTTCTTTTTGAATAATATTTTTTGCTTGGAGAAGGTGCCATCGGGTAGCTGCTGTCTTGGAATTACCTTAAAGTCTACTGGAGTAGCAACAGTCATCATATCAAGCATTTGAAGAAGTGGCTCATCAGTAAAGGTTACGGAGTACGTCAGGTCTTTTATTTCATCCGCAATTTCGATATCAACATTGAATATTCGTCCCAATTTGGCTGCAACTTCCTGAATACCGGTATTATCAAAGACTAATCGGCCATCCTTCCATGCAACATATTTTTCGACATCTCCCTGTGTGCTCGATATTTTACCTGTATGCACGTTATAATCGACATGTTGACCAGGCACCAGCGACCCAATTGTTTTTACTGTACCTCCCTCCACCAATTCATCCAGAACGACTTTCCCCTCAATCAATGTTGTACCAACCTCATCTTCATCGGGATAAGCCTGTACATTAAACTGCGTTCCCAAAGCTTTAACATGCAACCCTTTTGCTTTTACAATGAACGGTTTATCCGGATTATGGGCTACATCAAAATAGCCCTCGCCTGTTAAGGCTAACTCACGGGTATTCCCTTTAAAACTTTTGGGGTATTTTATTTTACTGCCACTGTTGAGGAAAACCTCTGTCCCATCCGCTAACTGAACGACTGTCCTCGACCCAACCGGCGCAATAATCTCAAGGGAGTCAACGACCCGGTCTGCATATCCCGACAACTGGAAATGGTTGGTTGAAAGCATATAAATCGAGAAAGTCAGGACTGGCACCAGCAGAATAGCGGCCGCCCTTGTCAGCCAGGCCGTAATCCGTGGAATTGTTTTTCCCGAAGAGCCATTCTCTCTGCGACTAATGTTGATCTTGTGGTGGATTTTATCAAGTAACAGCCCAAACTTTTCATCGTTTTCACTATCGTTCCCCGCTGCTTCGAAGGATGTCCAGTCGTCATAAGCAAGGCTCTTGCTATGATCAGATAAAGCATTCTTGTTTATCCATTGCAGAACATCGTTTAGTTCGTCAGGGGTACAACGATTTTCCAAAAATTTTATGAGTAATTCTTTTGTCATCTATTTTTTTGAATTCTTTGCAGCAACCGAACCAGTCCACTGCTTCAGCTTAATGAAACATCTGGAGCTATTTTCCGATCGATACACAAATTGTACGCTCAACTAACAAAATAGGACTAGGAAAAATTTGACATTTTTATTAGAAAAGGAACAAATATGCAAATAACAAATTGACCATAAGGTTATTATCGATATTCGACTTTATAAAATTAAGCGCTGATACCAAGTGGTTTTTCACCGTATTGGCAGAAATGCCAACCTTTTTCGCAATTTGTTCGTGGGTCAAGCCTTCTTCGCGGCTCAATTTAAAAATCTCCTTCTGGCGTGGGGTTAACTGATCAAGTAGTGTATTAACCTTCTCGTTCAGTTCCTTGAAATGGATTTCATCTGTCAACTCATGCAGCCCTTCCACTTCCTGAACGGATTTCAAATGATCCAGGTATTTTTTCGCAGTAACCCTCTTTCGTAAAAGACTGATAGCAGAATTGTAAGTAATGGTAAAAAGGAAGGATTCAAAAGAAGAATAAACATCAATTTTATTCCGGCTCTCCCAGATTTTGATGAACACCTCCTGAACGATTTCCTCCGCGTCCGCTTCCAGCTTGACATAGCGAATCACAAAGGCATATAATCTTTTGCAATAACGTTCATAGATGGCATCGAAAGCCACCATATCCCCTCGTTTGAGAAGAAGCAAAAGTTCTTTATTTGATTTGACGTTTTCCAAAGTCTGCGCAAATAACTGCACGGTAAAGATATTTTTTTTGGATTAGAGTTTTACTAAAAATCGATTTAACCCGTTGCCAAAGAAATCATAAACACCCCAGCGCAATTTCAAAACCGTGACAAGTGGATGCAGCCCGGATGGGGCAATGAGTTGATCAAAGGTTCTTTTTATTTCTCAAGTTTAATCAATCATCCATACCGTTAACTGAATTGGTATTTGAATATTTAGTCGTTTTCCCAACATTTGGGGAAACAAATCACTGGTAGTTGCCAAAACACTGATTGAGTTTGAAGAGCTTCTGCAGGAGCATCAATTCATTCGGGTACACAAAACCCATTTGGTAAACCTGAACCATGTGACAGCTTACGTCAGGAACGACGGCGGACAGTTGGTTTTATCGAACGGGAACGAGGTTGCTGTATCAAGGAGAAGGAAAGAGTTTGTGAAGGCACAGTTAAAACACTTTTGACAAATCCCTTACCCAGACAAAACAAAAAAACCGGCTTTTTGCCGGTTCTGAGAAAAACTATAACTATTTGCTGGAAAATTAATTCTTATAAAAGGGCAAAACAAAATAGGTGTATATCGAACATCCCGCACAAAAGGCAATCGTGTATTCAAGTCCGGCAAAAAGCACCAGCACTCCGGCAACCACAACCGATGCAACATACAACTTCACGGCAAATAACACGGTAAAAGCCAATGTCATGATAAATCCCATGCGGGCAGCGAAAGTTTTCGGCGCTTTATCAATCTGTTTGACCGGTAATTTAAACAACTGCGTTGTCCAGTACGCCAGGCAACTAAGCGGGCTGAATTTCATTTTTGTAAATGCCCGGATAAAAAAATCTGCGACAATAAACCCCATAACTGCCAACGAATCGGAAGCAAAAGCAACGATGACCGTAATGATTATATACAGAGCTGTGATTCTAGCTACCTGCTCGTTGATACGTTCATCTGAAATCGGACAAAATAAATTCTTCATAACTCTCTTTTCTGTCTAAAAAAACCTCAAAAAAACACGCTTACAGTTGTATCTATCTAAACGTATTCTAAATAACAACCACTTCCTTTAATTGGTTCTCCTCATTCGTAAAAAAACTGTAATTTGCAGCTGATGAAACGATTGATCAAACGATACACGAACTTATATCACAAATTCGGCAAAGGTCTTTACGAATGCTGGATTAATTGATCCTTCCCCGGAATTTTCCGGCAATACCTCCTCCTATTACTTGTATCTCAACTATTCATCAACACCTGTTTCCCATGAAAGGGACTATTTTTGATATTAAACGATTTGCTGTGCACGACGGCCCCGGCATCCGCACCACCGTCTTCTTTAAAGGTTGTCCGCTCCAATGTCAGTGGTGCCACAACCCCGAAAGCATTGATCCCATCCCGGTTTGCATCCGGAAGGTTTCGAAATTGAATGGCCGCGAATTTTCGGAAGAAGAAACGATTGGTTACCAGATCAGTCCGGAAGACCTGTTGCACGAGCTTCAAAAAGAACAGGTTTTTATGGAAGAATCTTCCGGCGGGGTGACTTTCTCCGGCGGAGAACCCCTGATGCAGCACGAATTTCTTTTTGAAATGCTCCAGCTATGCAAGTCGCACGGCATGCACACAACTGTTGACACCACCCTGTTTTCAGGCTGGGAAATCATCAACCGCCTGCTAACGGTAACCGACCTGTTTCTTGTTGACCTGAAATTGATGAACGATGAGGAGCATAAAAAATACACCGGGGTATCAAACAAGATCATACTCGAAAATATCCGAAAGCTGGCTTCAAAAGGTGTTTCCATGCGGGTTCGCATCCCCGTCATTCCGGGAGTAACCACAAGCCCTGAGAACATCAAAGAAAGCATTGCTTTCCTCTCTGAACTGAACGGCCGGATTGAGGCTGTTGACCTGTTGCCGTTTCACAACACCGCTAACGAAAAGTACAAACGTTTTCATATGGAAAACTACTTTGTGAACAGGCATTCCATGAAGAAAGAAGAACTGACAACCTTAAAAGAACAGTTTGAAAAAGCCGGTTTTACCGTAAAAATCGGAGGCTGATTTAGTCGGCAGCCTCAGCTATCAAACTGAAGCATCTTAAACCGGCGAAGACAGTTATCCTTCAAAATTCACCATTAACACTAGAAAAAAATGACACCGAGAATAAAAAAACTAAGAGAACAAAGCCTGAATGCCATCAACCGGATATCGGCAGAACGGGCACTTTTGATTACCGAATTCCATAAAAGCCACCAGTCGCTTGGCGACTCTATCCCGGTACAGCGGGCAAAGGCATTCCGCTACATCATGCAAAACAAATTTATTTGTATAAATGATGATGAATTGATTGTTGGCGAGCGCGGGCCGGCACCCAAAGCCACGCCTACATATCCCGAAATAACGGTGCATTCACTTCAAGATCTCGACATACTGAACACACGCAAAAAGGTTTGGTTCCGGGTTGATCAGGAAACACGAGACGCCTACGAAAACATTATCATCCCGTTTTGGAAAGGCCATTCAAACCGCGACCGCATCATGCAGAACATGCGTCCCGAGTGGCACGACGCTTACCAAGCCGGCATTTTTACCGAGTTCATGGAGCAACGCGCACCCGGGCACACAGTTGCAGGTAATAAAATCTACCGGAAAGGCATGCTCGACATTATTTTGGACGTGAAAGAGAGCCTTTCGAAACTGGATTTTCTGAATGACCCAAAAGCATTCGACAAGCAGGAAGAGCTAAAAGCCATGCAAATTGCCGCCGAAACGATTATCCTGTTTGCCAGCCGCCATGCCGAAAAACTGGAAGGACTGGCCACAGCAGAGAGCAACCCCGGGCGCAAATCCGAGCTGGAAACCATGGCACAAGTTTGCCGGAATGTACCGGCCAACGCTCCGCAAACGTTCCACGAAGCTCTTCAATATTACTGGTTTGTGCACCTTGGTGTTGTTACCGAGCTCAACCCGTGGGACTCGTTCAACCCCGGCCGTTTGGACCAGCACCTGTATCCTTTTTACAAAAAAGAAATCGCAGAAGGCACCCTCACCAAAGAAAAGGCAGTTGAGCTGTTGCAATCTTTCTGGGTGAAATTCAACAACCACCCTGCCCCTCCCAAAGTGGGAGTAACGGCGCTCGAAAGCAACACTTATACCGATTTTGCACTGATCAACCTTGGAGGCGTGAAACCTGACGGTTCGGATGCAGTCAACGAACTTTCGTACATCATTCTGGATGTGATTGAAGAAATGCGCCTGCTGCAACCCAGTTCAATGGTGCAGCTAAGCAAAAAGAACCCGGAAAGTTTTATCAGCCGGGCTGTTAAGATTGTGAAAACCGGATTTGGCCAGCCGTCCATTTTCAATACCGATGCCATTATTCAGGAGCTCACCCGGCAGGGAAAAGACCTGATTGATGCCCGTAACGGTGGGGCCAGTGGCTGCGTGGAAAGCGGTGCTTTCGGGACTGAAAGTTACATCCTGACCGGTTACTTCAACTTGCCAAAAATCTTGGAGATCACCCTACTCAATGGATTCGACCCACGCACCAAAAAGCAAATTGGCCTGCAAACCAGCGATCCGGCAACTTTCAAAAACATGGATGATTTGATGGCTGCCTTCGAAAAACAAGTCAACCATTTTGTCGACATCAAAGTAACGGGCAGCAACATCATCGAGAAGATATTCATCAGCCACGTCCCGACACCATTCCTTTCGTTAATTATTGACGACTGCGTGACCACCGGAACCGACTACATTAACGGCGGCGCCCGCTACAATACCAACTACATCCAAGGGGTTGGCATGGGAACCATCACCGACTCGCTGACAGCCCTGAAGCAGCATGTGTTTGAAGAGAAAAACTACAGCATGGCCGAATTTCTGTCGGCACTGGAAAACAATTTTGAAGGAGCTGAAAACCTGCATTACCAGCTCGTGTACAAAACCCCAAAATACGGAAATGATGATGACCTAGCCGACGACCAGCTCCGTGATGTTTTTGAGCTTTACTACAAGGCCGTAAACGGAAGGAAAAGCCCGCGCGGCGCCGATTACCGGATCAACCTGTTGCCAACCACCTGCCACGTTTATTTTGGCAGCGTTATGCAGGCCAGCCCCGACGGACGCATGGCCGGGACACCGGTTTCCGAGGGGATTTCCCCCGTTCAGGGAGCCGACCGGAAAGGGCCAACCTCGGTGGTTAAATCAGCTGCAAAGATTGATCATCTGCGGACAGGTGGAACACTTTTGAACCAAAAATTTACACCTTTATTTTTTGAAGATGATACCGCTATCCAGAAAGTTTCAAGTCTGGTTCGAAGCTACTTCCGCATGGACGGGCACCATATCCAGTTCAACGTGGTCAATGCCGACACCCTGCGCGATGCCCAAAAGCATCCTGAAAACTACAAAGACCTGATTGTCCGGGTGGCAGGATACAGTGATTATTTCAACGATTTAGGTGAAGATTTACAAAATGAAATTATCAACAGGACCGAGCATGAAGATTTCTAAACTGATGAACACAAACCATTCATTCTTTTTAAACGCTATTTATAATGAAGAACCTGCACTACCTGATATTGGCCTGTCTATTGGTCTTTCCCTGTAAACAGAAAGAAGCCGAAACTATCGGCCCGCTCACCCCGGTTCCCTTTACAGCCGTGCACCTGACCGACCAGTTCTGGACACCCAAAATCGAAATAAACAGAACAATTTCCATCCCTTCTGCCTTTGGGAAATACGAAGAGAACGGACGCATGGATAATTTTGCACTGGCCGGAGGGCTAATCGAAGGCGAACACCAAGGCGACTTCCCGTTTGGCGATACCGATAAATCATATTTCTACTGGTGGTTGAAAGAGGGATCACAGGAATGGGTCGATTACGAGTTCGACGAGCCAACCAGTCTGTCGCAATCCTCGGTTTACTGGCTAAACATGGATCATTACGACGGCAACTACCGGGTTCCCGGAAGCTGGTCGTTGCTTTACAAAGACAGTAAGAGCAACTGGGTGCCGGTAGAAACAAACGACCAGTACACTGTTGAAACGGACCAGTATAACACCGTCTGGTTTAAACCCATAAAAACAAAAGCAATCCGCATCCAGGCACAACTACAGGAAAACCAGTCGGCCGGAATTCTGGAATGGAAGGTGCAATAACCAGTTTACACACTAAAAACAAACATTGTATTTTGATATTTTTGATCCATAATTGATTCATTAAAACCAGCTTCAATATGTCCCATTTTTTCACACGTCTTTCGTTTCTGATACTTTTCCTTGCTTCGGCAATTCATGTCAATGCACAGGAACTGCTCAGTTTCTTACAGTCACAACCAACAATCAAAAAAGTTACCGAAATAACGGGTAATGAAGCGTTCGATAAGACATATGAAATAATGATCCGCCAGCCACTGGATTACTCCGACACGACTGCCGGATTTTTTCTTCAACGTGTTTTTGTAGCTGATAAAGCAATAGATCAGCCCGTGGTTTTTATTACCGAAGGATACAATGCCGATTACGCCAAACGCCCGGGCTACATCAATGAACTGAGCCAACTGCTGGATGCCAACCAAATTTGTGTTGAGCATCGTTATTTTGGCGAATCAACCCCCGATTCCATCATTTGGAAATACCTGACCGTGGAGAATGCCGCGAACGATCATCACCGGATTGTGGAACTTTTCAAAAAATTCTATCATGGAAAGTGGCTCAACACAGGTATCAGCAAAGGCGGACAAACAGCATTGGCGCACCGGGCATTCTTCCCTGATGATGTTGAGATGACCGTTGCCTATGTTGCCCCCTTGAATTTTGGCGTGGAAGATGGCAGGCATGAACCGTTTCTGGATCAAGTCGGGACAACAGAATGCCGGGTCAAAATCAGGGACTTTCAACGCGAAGTATTGAAACGAAGGGAAAAGATGGTCCCGCTGTTAAAAAGCTTTGCCGATTCAAACCAATACACTTACCCATTCAGTTTAAATGAGTTATTGGACTATTCGGTTTTGGAATATTCCTACGCATTCTGGCAATGGGGATTCTCGTGCGGGGAAATCCCTTCTCTCAAATCGAATGACTCAACTCTTTTCAATCACTTCGTAAAAGTCAGCACACCTGATTATTTCTCCTATGAAGGTTCGGCAAAATACCGGCCTTTCTTTTACCAGGCTGCCCGCGAGCTCGGGTATTACGGTTACGATACTGCTCCTTTTAGCGATCTGTTGTCAATAAAAACAACCAACGGTTATCTCAACCGCTACATGGTACCGGGCAATTCGCCGGTTCAATATCTCCCGCAGACTTCGCTTAAAGTGAAAGACTTTTTATTGAACCAGGCTGAAAATGTCATTCTCATCTATGGCGAAACAGATCCGTGGTCGGCAAGTGCGGCAAATGTACGGAAAGAGGGCAATAACCTGAAAATTGTAAACCCCGGAGGAAGCCACAAAACCCGAATACTCAACCTAAATGATACGCAAAAAGAGAGCGTTTTAATGCTTCTGAAAAACCGGATGAAATAGGCTTCTACGGCGCTTTAAATCCGCAAAAATCGATTTTCAAAACATTTTCTACAACACATATTCTTATAAGACATTCAATATCAAATAGATTTACAGCAACCGATCTGCGGGTCTTTTTATATGCCATGTGTTAAAAGTTGTTAATTTTACGTTACTCTAAATTAAACAGCTACTAGCCGATGACTTCAAAACCAATTGAACGAAGAAGTTTTCTAAAAATGGTCGCGACCGGAATTGGAGCAGCGTTGCTACCCCTTCCATTTTACTCTGAAGCTTTCGGAAGTGAAAATTCACTTAATTCCAGTAGGTTTAAGATAGGAAGCCCGGAATGGATTTTACACAGTGACGGGACTTTCGATTTGATCGCAGGCAACATCAGGCTACGGAATTGCCGCCCCACTATTGACGGACAAAGCATTTTTGTACGCAATACCTTCATGGGAGATTCACCCAAAGGGAAACGGATTATTTACGAGCTTGAAGGGAATAGTTTCGTGATGCTCGACCTTAAAGTCAATAACGGATCGGTGTCTGTCGGTGCGGAACTGAGCAGCATGTCGCGGGCGCCATTCTATTTTTCCCCTCTTGG
Organism: Mangrovibacterium sp.; assembly: GCA_050298035.1. Classification (GTDB taxonomy): domain Bacteria; phylum Bacteroidota; class Bacteroidia; order Bacteroidales; family Prolixibacteraceae; genus Gaoshiqia. Next base: position 36,385 of record JBNKTK010000009.1, read on the forward strand.
TGAGGCCCGGATCGAAGGCGTTAACCGGTTCTACAAACAAGGCCTCGGATTCGGAGGACAGTCCGGTTTATACGAAATACTGAAACCTGAGAAAAAAGAATGGGGAAACATTGCCGGGGAACAAGCCTGGTCGTATGATTCTTACCTGACCACGGCCCTGCTTGCCGAGAACAATAATACACTGGCCTTTGCCGCGTACGATCATTACGACTTCATTCAAAAAAGTACAATTTATAACCGTCCGCACCGAAAAGGGCTGCTTGACCGTTTTCCCGACAAAGAGGATGTTTTCATTGAAACAGGTTTTGTGATGGAAAACATTCCGTTGCAGGACGATTTTATCAAACTACCTGACATTTACATCATCCAGGGAAACCAGCCTTTCGACACCCTCCAGCACATGGCCTGGAACATTTCCGAGAACATGATTGCCCGGAAAGACACAAAAACCAGCTACCACTGGAGCTCGTGGTACGAATACAAAAAGGATTTTTCACTTGAAAAACTAAAAGAACAGCTCGTTGCCCTCGATAACACAAACCCGAAAATACCACTGCAAACCATCCAGATTGATGATTGCTATTGCACGCATGGCGATTGGCTTGACACGAACGAAAAATGGCCCCGGTCGATGGAAGACGCAGCCCGTGAAATCTTCCAGCGTGGGTACAGGGCAGGCATATGGGTAGCGCCTTTCATGGTTGACGAGAAAAGTAAATTGTTCCGGAACCACCCAAACTGGCTCATTAAAGACCTGAACGGAAATCCAATCCCCGAATGGGAAAGCCCCGACGGCAACCACTATGTTCTCGATGGTAGCCATCCCGATGTACAAAAACACATTGCCAAGGTGTTCCGCACCTTTCGGAAAATGGGGTTCACCTTCTTTAAAACGGACTTCCTTGATTGGGGGCTGAAAGACAGCACCAACATCAAACGGTACGACCGCGACAAAACATCGGTGCAAATACTGGTCGACATCCTGAAAATCATCCGTGAAGAAATTGGCGCCGGAAGCTACTGGCTGGCCAGCATTTCCCCGTTTGCCCCGTTGATTGGGTTTGCTGATGGCATGCGGGTTTCGAACGATGTTGAAAGCTTCTGGACACCGGAAGGTGTCGGAAATATGTTCCAGGAAACATACAATTGCCAGTACTTCAACAATGTTTTCTGGCAAAACGACCCGGACACCTGTTACCTGAGAGATGTAAACAACAACCTGAACGATTCGGAAAAAACGGCAATTGCCGAATGGGGTGGCATTCTCGGCGGTGTTGTCCATACTTCCGACAGGTTTTCAACCCTTTCAGAAGACCAGTTGAACTTTTGGCGGTTCCTGCAACCCCAGGACAGACCTCAAAGCGCCTCTCTCCTATTTTGGGGAGAAAACAAAAAATGTAAAGTGGCAGTCCGCCGCTATAAATCACCCAAAGCATGGGGCGTACTTTTTGTAAACGACTCGGATTCCCCGGTTGAAGAAAGTTTCAACATTGCCGACATAAATGGTGACGATAAAAGCTGGGTATACCAATGGATTCCAGGGAAAAGCATTGGGTTGGGAAATCTGGAAACCATCAATATTTCGCTGGACAAACACGAATCGATGTTGTTCTACCTGACCGAAAACAACACCAACCCTCCTACCGATTTATCAATTAGCGGTGTGCAGTTGGAAAAATATCTGCGCAAACACGATTTGATCGATTAAGAACGAATAAAAATACCTGTCTCAAAGCCCTTCAGCATTTAAAGACAGGTATTTTTATTAACCAATTACTATTCGAGTTCGAACGAGCCTTCCAGTCTTATATCGTTTGAAGCTGATGCAACAAGCACTTTAAACTGACCCGGTTCGGCAACCCAACTGTTTGTAGTTTCATCAAAGAAGGACAAGTCTGCTTTATTGATCTTCAACTCCACTAGTTTCTTTTCTCCCGGTTTGAGCTCAACGCGAATAAAATCTTTTAGCTCTTTTTCGGGGCGGGCAACTGAAGCCTCCACATCTGAAACGTAAAGCTGGGCAATTTCTGTCCCTGCCACTTTACCGGTATTTTCGATACTAAAAAGTACAGTCAATTCATCGCCAGTTTTCAGTTTATCGGTAGAAAATTTCAACTGGTCATACTTGAAAGTAGTATACGAAAGCCCGTACCCGAAATGGAAAAGCGGTTCAATTTTTTTGCTTTCATACCAGCGATAACCAACAAAAATTCCTTCATCATAAACATTGTCGTACACCTCTTTCGACATGTCCCCATCAAACCCCCAGCCTGTGTATAACTCTTCCCCCTCGGGGATATAGGGGAATCCCGGGGAATCTTCAAATTTCTTTTCAATTGTAATCGGCAACTTTCCTGATGGACAAACATCTCCGGCAAGCACCTCTGCCAATGCCTTGTTCCCAATCTGCCCCGGATACCAACTGTAAACCAGACCTGCTGCCTGATCAACCCAATCGGTCATACCAATCCCACTACCCGAATTTACAATGACAACGACATGCTTGTTATGCGCAACAATGTTCTTGATTCTCTCGGTTTCCTGATCAGGCAGATAAAACGATTTATCCCATCCTTCGCTGTCAAATGTTCCGGTGGCACACAGGATAATGTCTGCTGACGCTATTTGCTCAACGGTAGGTTCTTCCACATAAGTAATCCGATCCCCGAAACGCTCTTTCAACCCATCAAACATTTTTAACCAATCGTACCCCTGCACATCGGCAGATCCACCTCCGCTCATCCTCCGGTTCATAATTTCACCGGTTGCCAGTATTGTTTTTGTTGTATCACGAAGCGGTAAAATCTGATTTTCATTTTTGAGTAAAACGATCCCTTCACGGGCTGTTTGTAAAGCTACATCCAGGTGAGCCGGAAAATTTTCCAGATAACTTTCATCTTTAACCGGTCGTTTATCCAGCTCCATGGCCAGTTCTGTTGCAATGATGTTGCTTGCCATACGGTTTACATCTTCAATCTTTGCTTTTCCTTCATCCAACAAACGTTTGGTGTTGTAACGCAAAAACGGGTTCCCGTATTTAGATGAAGTCCAGTTCTCATCTCCATCGCCGGGCATATCCAGATCCAAACCTGACTTTAGTGCCTTTTCAGGGTTCCAGATTGACCACCAGTCGGTCATGACCAACCATTTGAAGCCCAAATCACCCCGAAGTAAATCACTGATTACATATTCACTTTGCCCGCAATATTCTCCGTTTAACTGGTTGTAAGAAGTCATCACAGCCATCGCCCCGGCATCAACTCCGGCTTTAAAAGCCGGCAGATAAATTTCATGCAAAGCGCGTGGCGAAACCACTGAGTTGGAAGTCCTACGGCGAAAATCAGAATTGTTACCAATAAAGTGTTTTAGTGTAGCGATTGTCCCGGTACTTTCCATTCCGGCCACATAATTCTCAATCATCCGGGCAGCCAGATACGGATCTTCACCGAAATACTCAAAATTACGCCCGTTTTGGGCAATCCGGTAAATATTCATTCCCGGACCAAGTAACACGGCTATATCACCGGCACGGCATTCTTCACCGATACATTTAGCCACTTCACGCGCCAGATCACGGTCCCAGGTTGAAGTGAGCATGACCGGGCAAGGCATTGCTGTTGATTTTTCCAACTGCTGATCCAGGTTTTGGCGAATGTGGACTCCCTGTGTTGCATCCGACAGGTACAAGCGTGGCAAATTGGCTGATTCAACTCCCTGCACAAAGAAAAAATTATGGCCCCCGATCATGTTGATCCGTTCTTCAACAGACATGTTTTTCACAATCGAGTCGGCTTTCGTAAATGCTTCTTCATGTGTCAAGGCCGGTTTAAAAGGAACAAATTCTTTATTTCTTACAACCGTTAACTCTTCGTTAGGGGTACATGAAAACAACAGCCCCGTACAGAATAATAAAACTAATCTTGTCCTCATTTTAATGTCAGTTTAGGTTTAATTATCAATAGTTACTTAATAAGGTCAACACGATTAAGCCTGAACAAAAGTCTTCTTTCTGAAAGTCACAGGCGGAAATACTTTCCCAGTCAGAACCAGCTTACAATTTTAAAAAAAAATCGGAACAGATTCAAAATGCAAGTATTGTGAACCAACTGTTGCCATATCTATGTTTTCCAACAATCTATGTAAGAAGAAGTAAAGAAAACAAGAAACAGGTTCCTGACCTTACTTTTCACAAAAAAAGAAGATTCATATTTTCAAGCCTGTCCCAAACAGGAAATATGGATCGAAAATCTTTCCTGAAATTAAAACTTAGCACTATTTTAGAGCTTTCATTTTCAGAAAGATTATCATGGATTTTACGGCTTTAAATATTGAAACCCCGGTTGAGCTGATCAATCTTGCCATAAAAAACAGCCTGATCGGGAGCTTACGGATTAGTATTGAATCGATTGCTGACGGTGAAGTGCAGGCAAGCATGCCCGTTTGCGAACAGAATTCGCGGCCTGACGGAATGCTGCACGGCGGCGCCAACCTCGCTTTAGCTGAAACAATGGCCGGATTGGGGAGCATGCTCCTTGTAGACATGAAGGAATTTGATGTCCGCGGGATACAGGTAAGCGGCAGCCATACAGGAAGTATGAAAGAAGGGAAAGTGCTGGCAACTGCAAAAATCATCCACCAGGGAAACCAGACCCATGTTTGGAATGTTGATTTAAAAGATGAATCCGGCCGACTGATTTCCACAGCACGGGTGACCAATATGATTGTAAAAAGGAATGAATAAAAGGGACGAATACAGCCTGTTTTTAGACAAAATTTTATCAAAGAACCTGCCTTTCGCGGCCTGGTCGATGCCCGGTGAGCAAATACCGGAAATCTTAATTGGGAAGAATGAGGACCTTCTTCATCTGTCCGAGTTCAACAAACTAAATGGGCAGGAGGGATTCGTGTTCGCTCCTTTCCGCATTTCGGAAACGTCACCTTTGGTTTTACTGAAACCAGGCACAATATTGAAAGATTATACCGATTTCAAATCATTTGACATTGATTCACTTCCTTCGCTCGCAAAACCGGAACAACCTGCACGCGAATATTATACAATCAGTAAAGAAGATTACCTGACTGATATTCAATCCTCCATCTCGGAGATTAAGCATACCAAGCTTTCAAAGGTCATCATATCCCGGCTGATCCCATTTGAGCGGAGAAGCGAGTCGCTGGGACAATTGTACATGCAATTGCGGTCGCAAACGCCCAATGCTTTTGTGTACCTGGTCAATCTGCCCGAATCGGGTATTTGGATGGGAGCAACACCGGAAGTTTTACTGAAATCGAACGGAAAAACCATGGAAACAGTATCGCTGGCCGGCACACAAAACCGACGGGACGATTCCAGTTACAGCTGGCACACAAAAGACATAGAAGAACAGGCTTTTGTTTCGCGGTACATGCTCGATGTTTTTTATCGGTTCAATATCCATCCCTATTCAACCCAAGGCCCCGAAACGCTCGAAAGCGGGAAGGTGGCCCACCTGAAAACCAGCTTCATTTTTTCAGCAAAAAAGATTGCCGGAAAGCTTGGCGATTTCATTGCCGAGCTGCATCCAACACCCGCAGTGTGTGGCTTGCCCAAATCAAAAGCCGACCGCTTCATTTCGAAGATCGAAAAGCACGACCGCCGGTATTACACGGGCTACCTCGGCCCCTGGCGGCTGAACGATTCAGTCAGATTATTTGTAAATTTGCGCTGCATGGAAGTAACCCCGGATAAATACCTGCTATATTCAGGTGGCGGAATTACGGACAAATCGGTACCCGAAGACGAGTGGGACGAAACCAACAATAAAGCACGAACACTTTTATCAGCTATCGAAGCTGTTCAGAATAAATGATTTCAACAAAAAAACACATTCAGCAACTTGCCAGCCTGTTACTGGCAAAAGGAATTGATGATATTATCATTTCACCCGGATCGCGAAACGGCCCGTTATCCCACACTTTTGCAGGCAGCGGATTATTCAACTGCCGCACGATTGTTGATGAACGAAGTGCCGCTTATTTTGCTACCGGCTTGGCACAGGCCAAACAAAAACCAGTGGCCATTGTCTGTAGCTCGGGCACTGCAACGTTGAACTTTGCACCTGCGGTTGCTGAGGCATTTTACATGAATATCCCGCTGATCGTGCTCACCGCCGATCGCCCGGAATACTGGATTGATCAGGCTGAGAGTCAGTGCATCCGGCAGGAAAGCATCTATCAGAATTTTATAAAGAAAGAAGTTTCGCTGCCGCTTGGCGAGTCCGAAAAGGAATTGTGGTTTGCAGCCCGCGAAATCAACGAATGCCTGAACCTGGCCGTATCAGGGACACCTGCGCCTGTTCATATTAACATCCCGCTCGAAGAACCGCTTCACGATTTGCTGGATGAGAAACTTCCTGTAGTTAAGGTTATTGAAATTGCTGAAACACACCCGCAAATACCTGGCGGAGAATTACAAAAACTTGCTTCAACTTTCAACCAAACCGAAAAAGTTTTGATCCTGGCAGGCCAAAACGTTCCCAATCCGGGACTGGAAAACCTGCTTTCGGCGATTACTGAAAAAACAAATGCTGTCATATTGAAGGAACACCTGGCAAACCTGTCCGATCTTCAATTTTGCAGTAACATTGATATTTTGATGACTGCTTTGCAGGGAGAAAAAACCGAAAACTTTAAACCGGATTTGCTCATTAGTTTTGGTGGTCAGTTTGTTTCCAAATCACTCAAGCAGTTTCTGCGCAAAAACAACGCGGCAAACCACTGGCACCTCAGCTTCTCAAACGAGCATTTCGATACCTACCAGTCGCTTACCAAGGTAATCAACATGGATGCAGCAGACTTTTTTGAACAACTTCTGCCAGAGCTCACTCCAAAAGCAAAAAATTACCTGAAGCGGTGGAAAGAAAAGGAAACTGAGACTTGCAACCTTCGCAACCAGTTTATCGATCAGGCTGCATTCTCGGACCTGACGGTGTTTGAACAGATACGAAAGTCAATACCCGAGAATTCGGTCATCCATTTAGGAAACAGTTCCCCGGTAAGGTACGCACTGATTTGTGACCCGGTACAACATGCCCATTACTTTGGGAACCGCGGCACCAGTGGAATCGACGGGCCATTGTCGACTGCTGTTGGCTTTGCCTCCGAATCCGAAAAACTGAACACGGTCATTTTGGGTGATTTGTCGTTTTTTTACGATTCGAATGCCCTGTGGAACAACTACATCGGACAAAACCTCCGGATCATCGTCATCCACAATGGAGGGGGCAACATTTTCAGCCTGATCAAAGGCCCGGGGGAATCACCGGCTTTCAAAGAACATTTCTTCACCGAGAATAAATTTAAGGCCGAAGGGATTGCCAAGACATTCGGCCTGGATTATTTCAAAGCTGAAAATGAAGAAGAACTGGCAGAAGCATTAGCCGCTTTTTATTCACCCGAACAACAATCCCCTGCCCTGTTGGAAATTTTTACGGATGCAGAGGTGAACACGGAGACATTCAGAGGTTTATTTAAGTTTGTGAAGGGATAAACATTAAAATAACGTTGCCCTTTCAGGGCGCATTGAAACGAGTTGAACGCCCCGAAGGGACAAGTTAATTCAGCCCAATGCAACGCGTTGGGAAATTTGAAGACCAATTTTGAAATTGGCGCCCTGAAAGGGCAACATTAGATTAAAACAACAAAACAAACATACAATGAGCACAAAAAGACAATGGCAAACCATTAAAGAATACGAAGATATTTTCTTTGACTATTACGACGGGATTGGAAAAATCACGATCAACCGCGAGCGTTACCGCAATGCCTTTCGCCCGACAACGGTAAACGAAATCAGCGAGGCGCTGCGCATCTGCCGCGAGGATCAGCGCATCAACGTGGTGGTGCTGACCGGCGCCGGCGATAAGGCATTTTGTGCCGGGGGAGATCAAACCGTAAAAGGCAAAGGTGGCTACATCGACAAAGACGGCATCCCCCGCCTGAACATCCTGGAAGTGCAAAAACAAATCCGCAGCATGCCCAAACCAGTGATTGCCATGGTGAACGGCTTTGCCATTGGCGGCGGCCACGTTCTTCATGTGGTTTGCGACATCAGCATCGCCAGCGAGAACGCCATCTTCGGGCAAACCGGCCCCAAAGTAGGGAGTTTCGATGCCGGGTTGGGTTCATCGTACCTGGCCAGCATTGTCGGGCAGAAGAAAGCCCGCGAAATCTGGTTCATGTGTCGTCAGTATACGGCAGCCGAAGCGCTGGAAATGGGCTTAGTGAACAAAGTAGTGCCATTCGATCAGTTGGAAGACGAAGTAGTTGCCTGGGCTCAAAAAATGCAGGAACACAGTCCGTTGGCCCTGCGCATGCTAAAACTTGGGCTGAATGCCGAACTTGACGGGCAAATCGGCATCCAGGAGTTTGCCGGTAATGCGACCCTGCTCTACTACCTGACCGAAGAAGCACAGGAAGGCAAACATGCGTTCCTCGAAAAACGCAAACCCGACTTTAAAAAGTTCCCGAAGTTCCCGTGATTTAAAGGATTTAATCGATGTAACAAAATTGTTAGTTACAAGTTTGTTAGTTACAAGTTTGTTAGTTAAATTTGTTCCAAAACAGCACCATGGAAGCACCTTTTGTTTTTGGGAAATTGGCAGTTGATCAAAATTTCACGAATAGGGAAACCGAACAGGAACGATTGGTAAATAATTTTTCGTCGCTCATAAACACGATTTTAATCTCCCCAAGACGTTGGGGAAAATCATCGTTGGTGCTAAGGGCAGCCAATAAAGCTGCAAAAACAAACAAAGAACTCCGTTTCTGTTTTCTGGATACTTTTAGTGTCCGTACTGAGGAAGAGTTTTTCCAATTACTGGCAACTGAGGTACTAAAGGCCTCAACTTCCAAAATGGAGATTCTGCTTGAAAACGCGAAAAAATTTTTGGGAAGATTTCTTCCTAAAATATCGTTTAGCCCGGATAGCCAACAAAGTATCTCTCTAAGTCTTGATTGGAAAGAAGTAGTCAAACATCCGGATGACATTTTAAATATGGCAGAAAATCTTGCCATAGAAAAAGGATGGAAATTTGTGATTTGTATCGACGAATTCCAAAACATTGCCATGTTTAATGATCCGCTGGCTTTTCAGAAAAAACTACGGTCGAATTGGCAAAAACAGCAACACGTTGCATATTGCCTTTACGGAAGTAAACGTCACATGCTTTTAGATGTGTTCACCAATGCATCAATGCCCTTTTATAAGTTCGGGGATATTTTCTTTTTGGAAAAAATAAAACAAAAAAGCTGGATCAGCTTTATTACATCCCGTTTTAAGGATACAGGAAAAATAATCTCGAAAGACAACGCCGCTTTGATTACGGATTTAGCGGAGTGTCATCCTTACTACGTTCAACAACTTGCCCAACAAAGCTGGTTGCGTACAATGGACGAATGTACTGAAACAATTATACATGAGGCACACCAGGGAATTGTTGACCAACTTAGCCTGCTATTTCAATCAAAAAGCGATGAGTTGACCAATCCGCAACTGAATTTCCTGAATGCATTACTGCAAGGTGTTAAGCAATTCAGTTCCAAAGAAACACTGGCAACTTACAAGCTTGGCACATCTGCCAATATTGTTCGGATAAAAAGGGCGCTTGAGAACAAAGAAATCATTGACATCCAATCCAATAAAATATCTATACTGGATCCGATGTACAAAAGCTGGCTACAAAACAGTTATTTCAAAAATTATTAGAGACAGACGAATATGGCAACACCAAAAAGTTGGATAAAAGCTGCCCGCCCGCGTACCCTTCCGCTGGCCCTGTCGGGGATTTTGATGGGATGCGGACTGGCTTGGTTTTACGGGGCCATCAACGCTCTGGTAAGCGTCCTGGCTATCATTACAGCCACGCTTATCCAGGTTTTCTCAAATTTTGCCAACGACTACGGCGACTTTCAGAAGGGTACCGACAACCAGCAGCGCGTGGGACCAACCCGCACCATGCAGGGAGGCGAAATCAGTCCGCGGGAGATGAAAACGGGAATGGTCATCGTTGGTGGGCTGAGCTTTTTGTTTGGTGTTTGGCTGGTTTATGCCGGAACCTGGCACATTAACAGAACGGCCTTTTTCATCTTTATCAGCCTGGGTATTTTGTCGCTAATCGCTGCTTATTTCTACACGGCAGGAAAAAAATCATACGGTTACATTGGCCTGGGCGACCTGGCTGTTTTCCTGTTTTTTGGTCTCCTGCCCGTGATGGGAGCATTTTACCTGAATGCCGGATACCTTGAACCGGCCATCATCCTTCCGGCTGTCAGCATGGGCTTTTTCAGCACGGGTGTGCTCAACCTCAACAACATGCGCGACATTGACAATGACCTGAAGTCAGGGAAAATTACCCTGCCGGTACGCATGGGCGCACGCAACAGCCGTATTTACCACGCTGCCATGATCTTATGGGGCTGGTTGACAACCATCGTATTCACGATTCACCAGCAGGAATCGGCCTGGCAGTGGCTATTCCTGATCCTTTTTCCGGTTTATCTGATTGACCTGGTAAAAATATTCCGCAGCGGTGATGCCCGCCAACTCGACCCGTTTTTAAAGCGGTTGGCCTTATCAACACTGGGCTTTACCTTGTTGTTTTGTCTGGGATTAATTTTAGCCACCAGATGATTGCCCAATATAAAAAATACGAACTTCAATTTAAGGCCCCGGCAGGCACCTCGCGGGGAGTTTACAAAACACGGCCAGTTTGGTATCTGTTCCTGGAAGAAAACGGACAAACCGGAATTGGCGAATGTGCCCCACTTCCCGGATTGAGCAAAGAATCGCCGGAACAGGTTGAGGAAATATTGAAGGAGATATGCTCCAATCCCAATCGGTTCCTGCAAAACCCCGGATTACTGATCGATATTCCTTCTGTCCGCTTTGGTTTCGAAAGTGCCTTGCTCGACCTGAAAAATGGTGGCAACCAACTGCTTTTCCCCAGCGAATTTACCTTGGGAGAAAAGGGCATCCCCATTAACGGGCTGATTTGGATGGCCGAAGCCGACCACATGCAACAGCAAATTGAAGAGAAGCTGAACGCCGGGTACCGCTGCATCAAACTAAAAATCGGGGCAATTGATTTTGAAAAAGAACTGGAACTGCTTCAAGCCATCAGGGATGAGTATTGTGCCGATTCGGTTACGTTGCGGGTTGATGCCAACGGCGCGTTTAGCCCTGCCGATGCATTGAACAAACTCAACCGGCTTGCGCAACTGGATATTCACTCGATTGAGCAACCCATTGCTGCCGGAAATTGGGATGCAATGGCCCGGTTATGCGATGAAACACCTATCCCGATTGCATTGGATGAAGAACTGATCGGGATAAACAAACGCGAAGAGAAAGAAAGGCTGCTGGATACCATCCGCCCGCAGTTCCTGGTTTTGAAACCCAGCCTGCACGGTGGTATCTCGGGATGCGACGAGTGGATTGAACTGGCCAATTCCCGGTCGATTGGCTGGTGGATTACCTCGTACCTGGAATCGAACATCGGCCTGAATGCCATTGCACAATGGACATTCACCAAACAGGTAAAAATGCACCAGGGCTTGGGAACAGGACAGCTTTTCACCAATAATATCGACTCACCCTTGGAAATTCGTGGTGAGCAATTGTGGTACAATCCGGAGAAAAGATTTGCAATCTAGTTTTGGATAACGGAAGATGAGAGAAATTGAGAGAGGGAGAAGAGGAGAAAATGAGAGAGTACCACAATCAATGACCAATGACAATTAAAAATGAACCGCATAAAACACAGTGAAAAAGATTAATCAAACTCGGTGAAACTCCGTGCCTGACTCTGTTGACTCTGTGGTTAAACAGTTCACGCAAAATCACTAAGGCGCAAAGGACTGATGATTAACAAATAACAATTAGAAATTAATTCAACTTGGAACTTTTCCCACGACATATCACTTTAAACGGGCAACAGACAGAAGTTGTAAAACTGCTGCAAAACCGGGATAAAAATACCGGCTGGAAAAAGGAATGGCTTGATTTTTTGGAGGAATGGTATAATCCTGCTGATTTTATTGAAGTGAACACATCGGGCAGTACAGGTGAACCTAAAACCATCCGGTTGAAAAAAGAATTTGTAGCCGAAAGCGCACTGCGGACCATCCGTTTTTTCAACCTAAAAGAAGGCGACAAGGTGCTGCATTGCCTTCCTTCACGCTATATTGCCGGGAAACTGATGGTTGTTCGTGCGTTGCTGGGCAAGCTCGATCTTTATGTTGTTGATCCGGCCGGCAATTTCGAGGTACTAAAAACAATGCCATTCAAGTTCGCCGCCATGGTCGTCAACCAAGTGCAAAAGTGTTTGGAATTTGATCGCTGGAATTTGGACTTTCTTCTCATTGGCGGCTCTGCTATTCCTGCCCCCCTGGAAGAGAAACTTCAACAGGTCACTGCAACTTGTTATTCGAGCTACGCCATGACCGAAACAGCCACCCACATTGCCTTGCGGAAACTGAATGGTGAAGCGAAAGATAACTGTTACCATTGCCTGGATAACATTGAAGTGTCCCTTTCTGACAACGGCTGTCTGCAAGTATTTATGCCCGGTTTGGAACAAGCTTTTCTGCAAACAACCGACCTTGCTGAACTGACAGATAAGAAGACATTTAAAATTCTGGGACGTGTCGATCATGTGATCATCTCAGGCGGCATCAAATATTCGCCCGAACTGCTGGAAAAGAAACTGGAACCATTCATCAACCAACCCTTTTTCATTACATCCCTTCCGCACGACACACTGGGACAGCAACTCGTTTTGGTTGTTGAAGGAACCGAAAACATTGTATTAAAGAATGAGTTGAAAAAGGTTTGTATTCAACAACTTAGCCAGTACGAACAACCCCGTCGGATTTTGTTTACCCGTGAGCTTCCACACACCCCAAATGGCAAACTCAACAGGAATGGTTTGACCAAACCTAATTCAGTTTCTGAATAGACTACCTCCGGCCCCAAATCACCTGATAAAATCTCAACTCCCGGCAGATTCACAAAAAAGGTCAAACTTTATAAGTTCAACCCTTTAGTTCTTCCAATCTATGCTTATGAACCGCTGCGGCTAATGGATTTCTTCTCCAAACCAGATTTCCGGGACACTCGCAACTCCTGCATCTTCCATAGCTGATTTTAGCTCAAAAGAATTGAAAAATTTGTTAGCTGATTCGATATTCCTGAATTTATGAGTAACAATAACATCATCGGGGGAATTCGGGTCGCGATAAACGCTCTCATCAACAACACCATTGGTTTTTGCGTAGGGTACGAACTTATCATACACCGCTTTCCAGCCGTCATAATCACTCACCTTATGTTTCACAAATGTTGTAATCATTTTCCTTCGAATTGAATTTTGAATTGAATTTTGGGTATTACCCCTATATTTTGATACGGTTGTACCTCTCGATTTGAGTTAATCGGAACGGAAGATTATTGGGAATTATTGGTCAACCAGATTTCGAAGGGCTGAGAAAAGGATGTACAAATCCTGAATGGTAAACTACCTGAATGCTTAAATGAACTGCAATTAAAACACTTACCTTACTGTTTCTTCTTCGTGAATAAGCGATCTCACTTTTTGAACCACCTCATCCGTGATCTCAGTCATATTATGAACTGCTTTTGCATGTTGCGCAACTTGATTCAACAAATCATCTTCAGACTCGGAACGGGCTACAAAATCACAATCATAACCGGCATCCCTGCAACTAACTACTTTTACTTTTGTCATAACTATTCTCCTTCAATTTGTTAATGATTATTCTTCAATTTCTTGTTTTGATTGAAGACATGTACTAATCAGTTACGAAATTTAGGAGTTTTAGATACGTTTATCTGTTTTTATTTTTTTGACTCCTGCTGTGCTTTTTTACAGGAAAAGTAATTCACAAAATAAAAGTCGCAATTATTCCACCTTATAATTAAAGAAGCTGTTATCCTCGTTTCCAACCAACAGGTTGAAATAAGTATTTCCTTTGCTGAGGAAGCCAATGCTAAAATCGGTACAGCCCTGCAAAGGGAATCCATCGTAAAGATCACCGTTGGAGTTGACCAGGTAAACCCGGTTTTCGTTGTGGCAAACAACCCCAACCTTCTTGTTATTGGCAGCAAATGAATAGATATTTGGCTTTGACGAGATCGGTGCATTAAACTTACGCTCAAACAACTTTTTACCCTGATCGGTAAATGCCAGCAACTTATTAGAATCAGCAATAACGTAATCCGTTTTACCATCGCCATTCAAATCTTCAGCCTCGAAGAAATGACCTTTGCCGAAGCTGCCCAAGTCCCTGGTTGCTGATTTTCCATCGAAATACTGCAAATGCACAACCCCTTTTGTATCGGTCGTTACAAGAGCCGGCGCTGAACCTTCGGCCAGGTACAGGTTATTTCCGGAATGCTCAAAATTATCGGAGGTTTTTACACGGATGTTGCCCTGCCTGTCCAAAATGTAGGTTTTGAAATGATCCGAACAAACCAGGTAATCTTTGTTTCCCAGCCGGAAATATTTTATCGGGTTCAGAACCGAACTATCGGTTTTTCCAAACTTCCACCCCGAAACGGATTTACCATCCCGGTCGTAAGCGTAAATCTGCTTGTTTTCGCAAGCTACAAAGAAGCGGTAGTTGCGGTTGTTATCGTAATCGACAATGGCTACCCCGTTAGTTGCAGGCGAACGGAAATTCACCGGAAATTTGGCCACATTGTTCCCGTTGCGGTCAATCAAATAAAGCCGGTCAGCCGTATTGAAAAGGTATTGCAGTTTTCCGTTCCGGTAATAATCTACCTGGTAAACATCGCCTAAAATCTTTCCCGATAGTTTTACCTTCCACAAGCTAACCCCCTCCTTGTTTATCAGGTACAGGTTGTTTTTGTTATCCTGAATGACGACTTCCTTGTTCTGCTTGTCATTGTGGTTGATCACCAATTGTGGTTTTATTGAAATGGTCGAATCCAGTTTACTTTGCCAGACGGTTTGCGGTTCTTCCTTCAACACCGGATCATATTTCAGGTACATGTTATTCAGGAATTCATCTGAGCTAAATGAAAATTGCCAGCCGAAACCATAAAATTTACGCATCCCTGTTTCATTTTCCTGAATGGCATTGGCAACCTCCTCACGCAGGTAATAATTTTTCAGGTTGAAAGCTTTTGAGAAATTCAGATAAAAATAAAAACTTGAGCGGGAAGACATCTGCTGACTGAACTTCTGAAAGTGAATGTCTTTTTCGAGTGTTTCGTCCAGCGCCAGATCATGCAGGTAACTTTTCAGCGCCGACAGGTTATCGGCAAAAATCAGGTAATTGTCGTAAAAGCACATGTAATTGCAATCGGCAGCGCCAAAAACATCACCCAACAATAACCCGGCAATATTTTTAAACGGAAATTCATAAATCGTAAAAACCTGGTCACTCTTAATCTGGTAGCGGGACTGCATCTGCTTGAAGTCCTTCTTATTTGCCGAAGCATAATTTTCCAGCATGGGCAACAACATTTCGCGCGCAACTGACTGACCTTTTACCCCGGCTATGAAAAACCGGTTTGTGGCCGGCTCATTTTGGGTAACCTGCCCAAAAGCAAGCGCAAACTCTTTATCCGCAAATTCTTCAAAAAACGGGATGAACGGCTTTTTGCTGTAACGCTCCAACTCTTTCAGCTTCGTTTCCCTGTTATAAAAGCTGCCATCCTTTTTCAGAAACTCCTCATAATCATCCTGAAAAACCTTAAAATCCTGCAGGCTGAGATCGACAAACAGGCTGGTATTTGCCGAAAGCACTTCATCCATATTGAAACGTTCGGCCTCCTGTTTGCGAAATATATTCAGGTAATTGTCGTGCATTTTTTCTGAAAAACTGAAACCACTCAATAAGAACTCAGAAAGATTGATATTGACATCCAGCTCTGTCCAGTCCGAAAACTTCGAGAACTGTTGCAACATCTTCCGAAAATCAGAAGAGCTGGCCTTGCCCAACATCTGGGTGATTTTTTCATGATTGATGAACAGGTTAAAATCAGAACTGCTGCTAACCGTATTGTAGAGGCTTTTAAACTGTTCCTGTCCAAGCAGGTTTTCGGCTGAAATTTGCCGGATTGCCTCTTCAACAAAAAGGGCATACCGGCTGAAAATAAAGATGCCGTCACCTTCGGCAAAATGAAACTCTTTTTCCCCGTCTTTATACTGGTAGACTTCAACATTATCATAAAGCCTCTTTGTCAGCTTACCTGTCCCTTTCTGCGACAACCGCTCAAAGTAGTTGATGATGCCGGTTTTCTCTGCCCGGTTTTTCAGGCTAAGTGCAAACAAACACCCCACATTGTTTTTCCCTTCGGGGTTGAAGGCCACCAACAGCGATTTATTTTGGATGACAGAGGAAAGCTCGGCATCTTCCCCCATGATTGATTCAATACCTGCTACATCATCCCAAAAGGTTTTCAGTTCGGGCACCGCACGTAACTCGGCAATAACCGGGTTTGTACCCTTCAATTGGGGCAAAAGCGATTTAACTTTCGGCACCTCGATAATAAGCGGGGTTTTTACAGGAATTGCTTTAAAGGCTGAGTTTTCGGAATAGCCTTTCGCCTGGCGGGCCATAAAAAACCAAACCACTCCTAAGCCAATAATCAGAACAACTATGATGGGAAAAACAAACTTTCGCATAACACGGGTTTTATGATCAAAAATAGCAAGATTACCAGCCACTGTAAAAATAAAGTGACACAGATTTTCCAAAAATCGATTATCCTTTTCTTACCCAATTCGGTTCTCCCATACTTAATCACAGTCATTTTTTGTCATTCGGTCGTCATTAATCATTTCTGAACCGCAAAGAATGACTATTAAATGACAACTTAATGACGATAAATGATATTGGGCAAGTTGTCGGATATTCATTTTCCAAAATTTATTCACGTACGGGTGTGAGGAACTGCCTGATCCCGGGGAATTTCTATTTTCGCTGTTTTACCTCGCTGGATGAAACAATTTTATAGAGCTTATCCGATCTCCGAATCTTCTGGTCGAGACGAACGGAAAACAATTCCCCTTTCTTTGTTTCATCGACCGGCTCCAGGTTTACCCTGATTTCTTCCACCAAAGTCTCCACAACACCGGTTGTCGGGCCGGTTACCAAAATTTTGTCACCGACTTTTAATGTTCCTGCCTCCATCCGGAACTCGGCCACCTGGATATTCGGGAAGTAGTTCATTCCTTTACCAATGTACACTTTCCGCTCGGTAGCCAGCGAACCATAGTTTTTGCTCCACTCGCCCAAGCGCTGTCCCATGTAATAACCATCCCAGAAACCACGATTGAACACCGTGTTCAAACGATTGTCCCAGGCAGCAATCTTCTCATCGGTGAAATCGCCTTCGAAATAGGCATCCACCGCTTCGCGGTAGCATTCAACAACCGTTTTTACATATTCCGGGGAACGGGCACGCCCTTCAATTTTCAAAACAGAAACGCCCGAATCAAGCAATTTATTGAGAAAATGGATTGTTTTCAGGTCCTTTGGCGACATGATGTACTCATTGTCGATTTCCAGCTCGGCGCCGGTTTCCTTGTCAGTGACGGTGTAGGCACGCCGACAGGATTGCATGCAGCTTCCACGGTTGGCCGACGAGTTCATCTCGTGCAGGCTCAAATAGCATTTGCCCGAAACGGCCATGCACAAAGCGCCGTGAACAAACATCTCCAGTTGCACCAACTGGCCTTTCGGCCCGCGTATATTTTGCTCCTTAATCTGTTTGCTGATTTCCCAAACGCGCCCCATGTTCATTTCGCGGGCAAGCACAACCACATCGGCAAACTGGGCGTAAAACTTCACCGCCTCAATGTTGGTAATGTTCACCTGGGTTGAGATATGAACCTCAACACCAATCGAACGCGCATACATGATAGCCGAAATATCGCTGGCAATGATGGCTGAAATCCCTGCTTCTTTGGCCGCATCGATAACCGCATGCAGTTGGTTCAGTTCATTATCAAAAATGATGGTATTTACAGTGAGGTAAGTTTTTACCCCATGTGCATGTGCCTTTTCAGCAATCTTTTTCAAATCTTCCAGGGTGAAATTATTCGAAGACCGGGCCCTCATATTCAACTGCTCCACCCCAAAATACACCGATCCGGCTCCACCCTGAATGGCGGCGGCCAACGACTCGTACGACCCCACCGGCGCCATTATTTCAACATCTCTTCTTTCCATGTACACGTATCTAATGGCCGCAAAATTACACTTAATTTGATGATCCTCAAATTTTCAGGATGCCGGGAGTAAGGATAATTCCAAAGGGAACCGCTATGGTTCCCAACCGCAGAAAGAAAAAGCAACATGGAAGAAGGGCAATTCCATGTGGGCCGCCGCACCCCAATTAAGTTCCGAAACTGTTGATAAGACCACCCGGTTCAGCCACTGTGCTGCGCACTGGCCGAACACTTAATTGTTGTGTGTTGTTTATTTATATAAATCATTATTAATCACTACTTTCTCGAAGCGTAATAATCATTTAATGTTTTACCTGGATTATCTTTTTTCCAATCTTCATATGAAATTTCATTATTGTCAGAATTGGAAAATCTTTGTTTTTGTCCGATACTGTCAAATCTTTTTGTAATCTCATCATCTTTTTCTTTTCTCGTATTAAACTCAATCCTAACAAATAATTTAATCAACTCGGCAAAAGCAAAAAATGGGATAGAGAATAATAATCCGCTCACAAGTGCAGAAATTATAAGGTAAACTCCTAATTGTCTTTCATCTCCATATTCTCCAAGCAACGATAATCCATATATTAATGCAATTACTGCAAAAAGTATAATTATAATACCAATTACTTTAAAAATAATCGAAATGGTTGAAAGTCCCGGATATTCATTTTTAAATCTGTCAGTGTACATTTTTGTATTTATTTTAGTTTTTTAAAATCAATAAATCCTAATATTAATCCAAGCTATCAAACCACAATTTATCAATCTGTAATCTCGCTATCGTGCTGGTTTTCTTAAATAACACACAACGGTGGTGGGTCGAGTAGGCAAAGGGAGTTTCACCCTAAGCCTCTCACAGAACCGGACTTGACAGTCTCCCGTCATCCGGCTCTTGTTATACAAATCTAAACGTTTCAGCCAGTTATGCCCACTTGCCAATGATAAAATAAGCCGGGAAATTGTTCCCGAACCCGGTTAAACCATAGCCAAGCCCGACGCGGACTGGTCTTATAGCGTTTGTACCTTTTGCGTGCCCATCGAACCAAGCGCCTGCTTAAAAGATGAAAGATCGGGTTCATCGCACTTTTCCTAAACTTTCCGTAGTAATTCACCCAACCTCGGATGAACGGGTTCAGAAATTGGGCTACTCCAACAATGCTCTTGTGGGTGAGCCCTACGATGTTCAGTTCCTCCATCTTATCGGCAATGCGTTTCTTTGAACTTGTGCTAATGGCACAGTCGTAGCCGAGGAATAGTTTCCCATCCCGCTTCGACTTACACGTGCGCGGCTGAAAACTGTAACCCAGAAAATCGAATTTTACAATGGGATAGCTCTCCTTGCGGCGATGATCCTTGCAGTAAATGATTTTCGTTTTCTCCGGGTGCAGCTCTAACCCACAGCTTTGCATCCGCTCTTTGATGCGGGCTAAAATCCACTGCGCTTGTCGCTGGCTTTTACAGTGTACGATTGCATCATCGGCATATCTTACAAATCGCACTGTATTGCTCAATTCGGTTAGCCAAACATCGAAGGCATAGTGAAGAAACAGGTTTGCCAGCAACGGACTTATTACCCCGCCTTGCGGTGTACCCTTCCCTTGTTTGGGAACCAACTCTCCGGTTTCCTTTAAAACAGGAGCCTTTAGCCAGCGTTCAAGGTACATCACACACCATTTCTCCGGAACATGTTTCTTCAATGCAAGCAGTAATTTGTCGTGGTCGATGTTATCAAAGAAGCCCTTGATGTCCAAGTCGATTACCCAATCGTACATCTTACAGTTTTCCCTGACTGCTGCAAGTGCCTGATGGGCACTTTTGCCTGGCCGGTAACCGTACGATTTCGGATGAAATATCTTCTCGAACCTTGGTTCCAGATAAGCCCGAACCACTTCCTGTGCAACCCTGTCGGCAATCGTTGGAATACCCAACCGACGAACTTTTCCGTCTTTCTTTGGTATCTCAACTTCTTTAACGGCAGGAGGAAAATAACTGCCCGATGACAGGCGGTTCCACAGCTTATAAAGCTGCGGGGTGCGCTCCAAATCAAACACATCCATGTTCAATAGGTCTACGCCCGAACTACCGTCATTGGCTTTTACCTTCTTGTAAGCAAGCCAGACCATTTCACGGCTTACAGGTACTGATTTTGTCTCATTCCATAAAGTCATCCTCATCACTGAGTTGTTGAATGTTATGTGACTGTATAACCTGAACCCTTCGCTCCATTCCCATTACAGGAACTTCATCACTACTACGGTTCAGTCCGTCCCAGTACATTGCATCGCTATTCGGCCTCCAGGGTGTACCTGTTGTGCCTTTCGCTTAACATCAATGTGACTGGTTCCCGAGTTCCATAAATAAGCCCGGCTATAAGTCCTACCGCCTGAAAGACGTCTGCCGCACAGCCAGTAAACAGGTGCCCGCTGTGCTTATCGTTGCATAACATACGCTACAACTTTTGACAGAATGTGGCCACTTCCCGACTCCTCATCAGCGGTTCACTTTCGTTTAGCTCTTATACCCATACCTGATTCCGCTCTTGGCGGAACCGTTTCCCAAACGCTCAGTACCAAGGCTCTTTACCAAAGCACCTTTGGGTGGTTTGATGCCCCCTCCTGTAAGACGACACCGGAGGTTCATCCGGCAGCTGCCCGATTCCTCCATCTTATTTACAGCATGCAGAACGATATATCTGCCGATGTTCTGCTTCTCGGCACACTATGTGGTCGGGGCGGATTTCGGAGAGCGTTCCTGTCCGAAGGACATGGAACTGCGATGCGAGAATCCGCAGTTGGCAAACGTTATTTATATTTTATTTCTCGTTTTACTGATTTAATTTTCATGTCATTCTTGTCTGTCACAGTTTTATCAGTCCAATTTCCGAATTCATCAGATTCATATTGATATTTTTCTTTCTGTGATTGTTCTCCATCGACAAAACATGAAAAGATATTTACTCTGTTTAAAGAATCATACTCATAAACATTAGTCGTTTCCGAAGCCAAAGAATCCAAGTTGTTTACAATTCTTTTAATCAAATTTCCTTTATTGTCATATTTTGAAGTCTCATTTCGTATTACTTTTCCAACTTCGTTGTAAAGTACCGACTCAGTTACTCTATTGTCATTATTATAATTTATTACGCCAATTCCTATTAAATTTTCATTTGAACTAAATATCTGAATTGAATCTTTTTTGTCCATTGTTCTCAGATAAATTTGTTTCAATACTAAACTATCAGCCTCAAAAAATTTTTGCTCAATTAAATGCCCCCAAAAGTTATATCGGTTTTCATATTTCATTGAAATTTCTTGAGACAGGTAAATATGTTTGTCACTAACAAGTTGTCCTGAATTATTAAACTCTAATTCTTCAATTTTCATCAACGAGTCTTTGTCCGAGAAGGTCTTTTCTATAATACTGAGCACATTGCCCTTAATGTTCATTGCTTCTAAATCATTCTTTTTATTCGAAGAACAAGATGTAATTGAAATCAAGAATATAAATAGAAGGATTCTGTTCATTTTTCATTTTTTATAATTCTCTATAACGTAAAAAAGGAAGAGGCACATAAGTAGCTTTTATAATTATTCTCTGCGGGGTAGCTAAAGCTCCACCATTCAGCCTTCCAAAATGTGCCCAACCCAGAATTTTGATGGGGTTTCCACCGTCAGGTGATTTTCACCATTTTATAAAACGGGCTTGCTTCCTTTTATTGTCGTTATCATTCCAGTTTTTTAGAATCAATTTTAAAAGTTGAATGTTTGCTAACGGCAGTCCGTCTAAAAACCTCAAATGATTCTTGTTTGAACAGGTCATTTCAGGCTTTTTAAGCTGCCGGTTGAAAATAGTGATAAAATTTTGTTTTGATAAGCCGTTGGGGTAAAAAGTTTGTTTCTGATCAACCGGCCAAGAATAAAATTTCAATTCTGCCGAATTGCACACCAACTGCAAGTCGGCGAGAGCAGGGTAAAATTATTGTTTTACTCCTCTGGGGACAGGATTTCATTGCTGACAGATTCCGGCCTACGCCGGAATGACGGGAGAATTTAAGAGGCAACAACCTGTCAGCGTACGAAGCTCCTGACAGCGTTAAACACCTACTAACCTGAAAGATACCAGAGGTGTCACATGTTTATAAAAAAAGGTGGCAAAAGATTCCATTCGACCCCAGCCGGGGTCGCACTGGTTCAATAATCACAATCGTTTCTATACACATTTAAATCCGCTGGATTTAATCACGATTGTCCCAAGTTATTAGGGGGGTATCGCTTGACAGATTCCGGCCTGCGCCGGAATGACGGGAGAATTTAAGAGGCAACAACCTGTCAGCGTGCGAAGCTCCTGACAGCGCTAAGCATCTACTAACCTGAAAGATACCAGAGGTGTCACATGTTTATAGAAAAAAGTGGCAAATGATTTCATTCGCCCCCAGCCGGGGTCGCACTGGTTCAATAATCACGATCGTTTCTATACACATTTAAATC